>JBKJNE010000412.1:0-5641 GCA_046596015.1 Alphaproteobacteria bacterium | reverse complement strand
ATGTTCTCGCCGCCGCGCACGATCACGTCGTCCAATCGCCCCTGCACATAGAGAAAACCGCCGGCGTCCATCCAGCCGGCGTCATTTGTGGGGAACCAACCGTCCTCGCGTCGCGTTAGCCTGCCGACATACTCACCCGAGACCTGTTCACCCCGGACCCAGATTTCGCCCGGCTCCCCCTGCGGTACGGAAACTCCGGTCTCGTCGCGTATGTCCAGTTCCAGCGTCGGCAGGGGTCTTCCTACCGACTCCAGCCGACGCCGGACCCAACTGTCGCCGCTCGCCATGGCCGTGCGGTGGTCGTCCGGCCCGAGCAGGGCGATCGTCGAACTGGTTTCGGTCAGCCCGTAGGCGTTGACGAAATCCACATGCGGCAGCAGTGCCATGGCCTTCTCGATGATGGTCAGCGGCATGCGGCCGCCGCCATAGGACATCAGCCGCAAATCCGGCAGGCCGCCGCCCTCTTCCTCGAGCACCTCGATCAGCCGCTTCAGCATGGTGGGCACCACCATGGCGTGGGTGACCTTCGCCTTGCGGGCCAGAGCGATCCATTCCTCCGGATCGAAGGCCGCTAGCTGGGCGATGGTGCGGCCGGCATAGGCGGCCGTCAGCACCGCTGACACGCCGGCGATGTGATAGGGTGGCACGCTGACCAGGGCGGTCTCGTCCGCTTCCGCGCCCATGAACTCCACCGTCGAGATCACGTAACCGCTGAGATTGCGGTGGCGCAGGATCGCCGCCTTGGGCTCGCCCGTGGTACCGCTGGTGAACAGCAGCACGGCGATGTCGTGCTCGCCCTCGACCGCTTCCTCCAGCGGCTCGACGCCGTCGAGCGCGGCCATGAAGGCGGAGGTCGCGACCGGCGTCACGCCGTCGATCCCCTGAACCCGCGCGGCTTCGGCGTCATCGACGATCAGCACCGACGGCGCGGTGCGCGCCAGGATACGGCGCAGATCCTCGTCCTTCAGCCGGTAATTGACCGGCACGAACGGCCTGGCCGCATTGGCCGCGCCGAACAGGGCGATGGGAAACGCCGGATGGTTCGGCCCCAGATAAACCAACTTGTCGCCGGGCTGGGCCAGCGCCCACGCCGCCGCGCGCCGCGCGCGGTCCTGCAGCGCCGCATAGGTCAGGCTGCCGCCGTCCCAGCGCAGGGCGACGCGGTCTTCCGCGCCCTGGGCCACCATTTCGAGGAGCAGCGCGATATTCAATGGCTTAGTCCGACGACGGAAGCTGCTTGGCTCCCTTGAGCGTCAGCTCGACGCCCTCGACCGACAGCGAGCCGGCGCCCGGCTTGACGCACAGCACCTCGAGCCCGGCGGGCGCGTGCTCGTAGCGCTTGCCCAGCACCGTGCCGCCGGCGTGGCCGGGCGACACCGCGCCGCCCGCCTCGCCGCCCATGGGCGCGCCGCCGCATTCAAGCGTCACCGGCTCCTTCGGCGGGCGCACGATCACCACCTCGGTGTCGCACACCGCGCTCTTCAGTCTCAGGCCCGGGGTCAGCTTCATCGAATTCTCCGTTCAGATCGCTTCGAGCGGCGCGATGTCGAGTTCATCGGCCTTGCGGCGGAAGCGCTCGGTCTTTTCCCTGACGGTGCCAGTGTCGCGGTTGGGCCATACGTCCGGTCCCCACAGGGCGATGTTGTCGAAGCCCTCGGCCACGAAGCGCGCGATCTCGGCGCGGCTCGTCACGTTGGGGCGCACGTAATACTGGAAGGGCTGCTTGCCGGTGCCCAGCTCCCGCCGCAGCGCCTCCAGCCGGTCCCGCAGCCGCACCGCGTCGGCCAGCGCGATCCTGGCCGAGTTCAGCCAGCCATCGGCCTTGGCCGCCACGCGCCGGAGCGCCTTCTCGGTATTGCCGCCGATGATCAGCGGCACATGCACCGGATGCGGCGTGAGCTGCATGGCCTCGAACTCGAAATGGCCGCCCTTGTGGGCGAAGTAGCCGCCAGCCCACGCCCGGCGCAGGATATCCAGGGTCTCGTCATAGCGGCTGCCCCGGCTTTCGAACGGGATCTGCAGCGCGTCGAACTCTTCCTTCAGCCAGCCGACGCCGGTGCCGAACAGCAGCCGTCCGCCGGAAATCTCCTGCGCCGTCAGCGTCGCCCGCGCCAGCAGCAGCGGATGGTTGAGCGGCGCCAGGCAGATGGCGGTGCCCACCTTCAGCCGCGTGGTCGCGCCCGCCATGGCGCCCATGAAGAACCACGGATCGTGCAGACGCGCGTCGGCACCGACGATCCATTTTGCCGGATGGTCGCCCTTCTTGCCGTCGGCGGACGGATGCTCGCTGGTGAACTCCTGCGGGCACACATAGTGCTCGCCGATCCAGACCGCGTCGAAGCCGGCCTGCTCGGCGGCGACGGCCATGGGAACGACCTCGTTCGCCGGATAATCGTAGACGGTGAAGCTGTAATTGACCCGATTGCCCATGGGTGTCCTCGCTATCCGGCGTTGTCGGGTATCCAGAGCGGCAGGGCGCCGCCATCCTCGGTCGGCTCGAACCGCACCCGCATGGCCATGCCCTCGCGCAGGTCGTGGGCGCCGTCCATGTAGCCGACATAGCGGATGCCGGGCGCGTCATCGAGCTCGACCACGACGATGGTATAGGGTGTCGGGAACAGGGGATGGACCTGCTGGTGCACAATACTCCACGTGTTGAGCCGGGCCTTCCCCGCCGACTGCTTCCAGGACGTATTCCAGCCGCCGCATTTCGCGCAGCGGGCGCGCGGCGGGTTGATGACGGCGCCGCAGTCGCCGCAGGCCTTGTAGACCAGCTCGCGCCGGTCGGCGGCCTCGAAGAACGCGCCGGTGTCGCGGTCGCCCTTGCGCGGCAGGACCCGGTCGGCCATCACGCCCTCCGCAGCATCAGCGCGCTGCCCGTGGGCAGCGGGCCGCCGGTGACCAGGCAGGTTTCGGCGCCCTCGATCTGGTAGCTGGACTCGCCGCGCATCTGGCGCGCCGCCTCGACCACATGGCCCATGCCGTGAATGTAGCCTTCCGACAGGTGGCCGCCGCCGGTGTTGATCGGCAGCGAGCCGCCCGGGCGCAGGGCTCCGCTGGCGGCGAACGGGCCGCCCTCGCCCTTCTTGCAGAAGCCGTAGGCCTCGAGCTGCAGCAGGATCGAGATGGTGAAGCAGTCGTATATCTGCGCCACGTCGATTTCGTCCGGGCCGATGCCGGCCTTGCGATAGAGCGTCTCGCCCGCCTTCTTGCCGCCGATCTCGGTCGGGTCGTCGCGCATGACGATGGGGAACATCATGCCGCCGCGCATGTCGGGCGGGCAGCCGCCGGCCTGGGCGCGGATCAGCACCGGCTTCTGGCGCAGGTTCCTCGCGCGCTCGGTGGTGGTGACGATCACCACGGCGGCGCCGTCGGTCTCCAGGCAGAAGTCGAACAGCCGCAGCGGCGACGAGATCATCCGCGACGACAGGTAATCGTCCATGGTCAGCGTGCGGTCGCCCATCTGGGCGCGCGGATTGTGGTTGGCGTATTCGCGGCAGGCGATGGCGATATGGCCGAGCTGCTCGGAGGTGGTGCCGAACTTGTTCATGTGCGTCTGGGTCATCAGCGCGAAGGTCTGGCCCGCGGTCATCAACCCGAACGGCAGGAAATACTCGTCATAGGTGGCGCGCCCGCCGACCACCGGCGCGCCCTTGGTCAGGTGTCCGCCCTGTCCGAAACGGTCCTCTGACCGGCCGTTGAGCGAGCGGAACACCAGCACCGTGGTCGCCAGCCCGCCCATGATCGCCGCCATGGCCTGACCGACCTGGGCGCAGGGGCCGACGCCGCCAGGGCCGACCTCGCCCCAATAGGTCAGGTCCGGGATGCCGAGCGACGATGCGAGGTCGTTATGGGTGACCTGGTCGTGCGGGCAGCGGACGATGCCATCCACGTCCTCGGGACGCAGCCCCGCGTCTTCCAGCGCGGCGACCGCGGCCTCGGTCGCCAGCGAGAGCACGGAGCGGCGCGAGTCCTTCATGAACTCGGTGACGCCGATGCCGACGATGGCGCACTTGTCGCGTGCCGCGATGGCCAGTTCGTCCATGGTCCGCTCCCTACTTCGCCGCGACGGCATGCGCCGCCAGCGCCCCCAGCACCTCGTGCGTATGCTCGCCCAGCTTCGGCGCACGCCTGCGTTCGACCGACGAAAACGCCGAGAACGAATAGGGCGCGCCCGGGTACTGGAAGGTGCCGATGCCCTCGTGCTCCACTTCGACGAAGAAGCCGCGCTCAACACTGTGCAGGTCGGTGAACAGCTCCTCGGGCGATCTGATGATGGCGATCGGCAGCTCGCGCGCCTGGCCCTCATGGAACATGGTCTCGGCGTCGTTCACCAGGAAGAAGCACTCGACCATTTCCTGGACGTGGGCGTAGTTGGCCTGCCGGTAGGCGAAGTCCTTGAACGCCTCGTCGGTCAGGTCGGCGGCCATGCCGTGGCTGTCCATCCACGCGACAAGGTTCGCCCAGGGCTTGGCCTCGGCGACCACCAGCACGAAGTACAGGTACTTGCCGTCGGCGGATTCGAACAGCGCCGGCTGGGTGCGCACCGGCTGGGCGTGGCGGCAGGTCTGCCGCTGGACGATGGCCCTGGGATAGAACCAGTAGGGATTGGCCAGCTCCACCGTGACGGCGCAGGCCTCGTGCATGGCCACGTCGACCAGCTGACCCTTTCCGGTCATCTGCCGGTCGATCAACGCGACCAGCAACGCCTTGTGCGCGAAGCTGGCGGCGATGTGCGAGGCCTGATTGCCTCCCGGCAGGATCGGCGGGATGGCGTGGTCGTCATAGCCGCACATATGCAGCGGCCCGCCTGCGGCGAGCGCGACCAGCTCGGACGACTTGTAGTCGGCCCACGGCCCGGTCAGGCCGAAGGCGGTGACCGAGACGATGATCAGCTTCGGAAAGCGGACGCTGAGCGCTTCATGGTCGATGCCGGCTGCCTTGAGCGTCTTGGGCTGCAGCGTGCAGATGAAGATGTCCGCGTCGGCGAGCAGCGCCTCCAGCGTCTTCAGCCCGGCGGCGCTGCTGTAGTCGAGCACGGCGCCGCGCTTGGTCGAGTTGTAGAACCAGTAGGTCAGGCTGTTGTCCGGACCCTTCTCGCCATGCAGCCACGGGCCGATGGCGCGGGTCGGCGAGCCTTCCGGCGGTTCGACCTTGACCACGTCGGCGCCCATCTGGGCGAGCAGGTAGCCGGTCATCTCACCGGCGGGATCCCCGGCCAGCTCAATGACCTTGAGATCGGCATAGGGACGTTCGAAGGGGTTCGACATCAGATCACGCCCTCCGCTTCCAGGGCATCGATCTCGGCATCCGCGTAGCCGAGGATGTCGCGGTAGACATAGCGGTTGTCCTCGCCGAGCAACGGGGCGGAGCGCCAGTTGTCCGGCCCGGTGCGCGAGAACTTCATGGCCTCGCCCTCGAACCGGGCCTCGCCGATCACCGGATGGTCCATCTCGAAGAACAGGCCGCGATGGGCGATCTGCGGGTCGACCTCGTTCAGGTCCTGCGCGTTCTGCACCGCGCCGGCCGGGACGCCCAGCATTTGCAGCGCATGCATCACGTCGTGGCAGTCCTGCACGCGCGTCCAGTCGGAGATGTGGGCATCGAGCGCGTCCTGGTTGGCGAAGCGGGCGTCCTGGGT
>JBKJNE010000271.1:0-5405 GCA_046596015.1 Alphaproteobacteria bacterium | reverse complement strand
GCTCGTCATCCTCAACGCCATTGCCAAGCAGACCACCCAGACCGCTTGACACAAACACAATCGCTGTCGAAGGGACTGCATCAACATAGGTGCAAGGCCCTCGACAAGCTCACGGATACGGTGAGGACAGAGTACCGCACTGACACCCGGTTGCCGCCCATGGATGCCCGCAAACCGTTTCCACCAAACGGAAAACCGCCCTACACTCACAGCATGTCCGAACAGCGCGGCCTCGAGCGAGCCACCTTCCTGATCCTGCTGACCTTCGTGTCGGCGGCGTTCTTCCTGGTGCTGTGGCAGTTCTACGGCGCGATCCTGTGGGCCATCGCGGTCACCGTGGTGTTCCGGCCGGTGGAGCGGCGGATCGTCATCAAGCTGGGCGGGCACAGGAACATCGCCGCGCTGCTGACCCTGCTGCTGATCATCGCCATCGTCATCGTGCCCGCCATCCTGATCACCCTCTCGCTGATCAAGGAGGCGTCGAGTGTCTATGCCCGGCTGCAATCGGGCGAGATGAACCCGGGCTCCTGGCTGCGCGACATCCATGCCTCGCTGCCTTGGTGGGCGACTGACCTGCTGGAGCGCTTCGGCATGAAGGACATGGGCGCGATCCGCGAGCAGTTGTCGTCGGGCGTCGCCGGTCGCATCCAGGCGGTCGCCACCCAGGCGCTCAACATCGGCCAGGGCGCGCTCAGCGTGCTGATCAATTTGGGCGTGATGCTCTACCTGACCTATTTCCTGCTGCGCGACGGCCCGGCGATCACCAAGCGGATCGGCGAGGACGTGCCGCTGCCCGCCGACGTCCGCGAGCTGCTCTACGGCAAGTTCCTCACGGTGATGCGCGCCACCATGAAGGGCAGCTTCGTCGTCGCCGTGGTGCAGGGAGCGCTGGGCGGCCTGATCTTCTGGGGGCTGGGCATCCACGCGCCGATCCTGTGGGGCGTGCTGATGGGGTTCCTGTCGCTGCTGCCCGCAGTCGGCACCGGTTTCGTCTGGGTGCCCGTGGCGGTCTACCTGCTGGCGACCGGCGCGCTGTGGCAGGGCGTGGTGCTGATCCTGTGCGGCATCTTCGTCATCGGCCTGATCGACAACATCCTGCGCCCGATCCTGATTGGCAAGGACACGCGGATGCCCGACTTCCTCGTGCTGATCACGACCCTGGGCGGCATCGTGCTGTTCGGCTTCAACGGCGTGATCCTGGGCCCGCTGATCGCCGCCATGTTCATCGCCACCTGGCACATCCTGACCGAGCAGCGGCGCCGGGCCCGCGAACTCGCCCGCGGCGGGGAACCACCGGCGCCCTGAGCGTCAGTCGTGGGCGCCCCCCACCCGGTCGCCGCGCAGCCTCCAGTAGGCGGCGCGCGCCTGCCGTTCGACGCCGAACCGCCTCGCCGCGCGTTTCGCCAGGCCGACCAGCGTCCCCTGCCCGGCCGCGAGCCGCCAGCGCAGGTCGGCCAGCCGGTTGCGCCGCCGGTAGTGCGCCCGGAACCGGCGCAGGTCTTTGGCGGTCATCACCCCGGCGTTGCCGCCGAGCTTGGCGATGCGCGGCGTGAAATCCGGATACAGCCGGACATCGATCAGCTCGGTGCGCATGAAGTTGCCGAGCAGCAGGTCGTCGAAATAGCCGGCGTCTACCGCCTGCATCAGCGAGCGGCGCGGCACCCGGAAATGCACGCCGCGCGGCCGGCGGCGGTTGCCCGGCGTGATCCGGAAATCCCGCCGCTCGCCGCCCACGGTGACGGCGATGAAATCGACCACGCCCCGCAGCGTCTCGAACCGGCGGAAGAACGCCTCCACCCGCGGCCACTCGCCGGGCGCGAGCTTCTCGTCCCAGTCGTCCTCGCCGGTGCCGGACGGCGCGGCGGCTGCTTCTTCCGGCCCGGACGGCGTGATCTCCATGGTGTCGAGATCGACGGTCACGAACGGCTCGACCAGCCGCACCGCCGGCTGCGACCAGTAGCGCGCCATGTCGGCATGGTGGATCTTGCCGGCGTTCGCCCACGCCGCGTCCTCGCGCACATAGCGGTGCTGGAACGACGAGCAGCAGTAGTATTTCACGCCCAGCAGCGCCGCCAGCCGCGCCGTGCGCCGCACCGTACCCTCCTTGCGCGCCTCCAGCCGGTCGGGGATGCGCCGCCCCTGCGGATCGACGATGTTGTTCATGTCGCCGACGAAGTCGCACAGCGCCAGCAGGAAGGTCTTGCCCGACGGGCAATGCCGCACCAGCCGGCGCAGGAACGCGTCCTCGCCCCACAGCTGGCAGTCGTTGAGGTTTATGATCAGCGCGTCCGGCGTGCGGATCACCAGGATGGCGTCCTGGTCCGGATTGTCGATGCACAGGATCTCGACCCCGTGCCCCAGCGCCATCCACTCGCGGTAGCGCATGACGGTGACGTCGAAGCCCAGCCCGGCCAGATGGTCCGCGATGTCGCCGGTGTAGTGCTGCGGCGCCAGCACCCGCGTGCCGGGCCGGAACCGGGCGAGCGACTCCGTGTGCAAATGGTCCGGATGGCCGTGCGAGATCCAGACATAATCCGACGCCACGGCGTTGGCGATCTGCGCGTCGGACGGCGGTCGCTCCAGCGCCCAGCTTCCGAAATAGCAGGTGCCGGTGAGCCACGGATCGGTCACCAGCAGCGGCCGCCCGCCGGCGAACAGCTGGATCGTCGCATTCCCGAGTGTTTCGAAACGCAGTGCGGTCATGGCAGCCCCCGACGCCATCCTACACGCGCGACGCGGCCCGCAGAACGGTCTCGTAGCCGTCGGCGGACGCCGCCACGGTCAGGTCCTGCACCAGCGACCGCAATGCCGCCGGGTCGGACGGCGCATCGAGCGCGCCGGCCAGCGCCCGCGCCATGGCCGCATCGTCGCCGACCGGGACCGTGGCATGCACCCAGCCGTCGACGATCCTCTGGTCCGCCCGGGCGAGGCAGGCGGTCATCACCACCGGCGTGCCACAGGCCAGCGCCTCGACGATCACGTTGGGAAAGCCCTCATTGATCGACGACAGCGCCAGCACCCGCGCCGCCCGCAACACGGCGGGAAGATCGTTGCTGAATCCGGGCATGGCCACGTCCGCCGCGACGCCCAGGCTGGCGGCCAGCGCCTCGAGCTCGGGCCGGAGCGCGCCCTCGCCCAGCATCAGCAGCCGGGCCTCGCGGCCCTGGCGCAGGCGGGCGAAGGCCCGCAGCAGCATGGGCAGGTCCTTCTCCACGCTCAGCCGGCCGGCGGCGACAATCAGCGGCACCGACGGGTCTGCCGTCCAGGGATGTTCCGCGCGCGGCCCCGACGGGTCCGAGAGCGCCTCGGTCACCAGCGGATTGTAGAGGGCATGGACATGCTCCGGCTTCATGCCGAGGCGCACCCATGCGTCCCTGACGCCGGGCGAGCAGCACACCAGCGCGGCGGCGAAACGGTACACCAGCCGCGCCATCCGGTTGGCCCAGACCGACCTGGGCGAGCGCAACATCGCCAGACTGGGCTGGGCGTGTTCGCCAACGACCACGGCGGCGCCCGTCCCGGCGACCCGCGCCGCGAGGACGGCGAGCACGTTCACATGGGTCAGGAAGCTCAGCACCACGCCGGGCCGCAACGCGCCGATCATCCGTGCCAGCGGCCACAGCGCGTGCCGTGCCCGGTCCGAACCCAGCGCGACGACCGGGATCGCCGGCGACAGCCCGGCGCGCAGCGGCCCCTTGTCGACGAACAGCAGCATCCTCACCCGGTGCCCCCGCGCCAGCAGCCCGTTCGCCAGGTTCACCGCCGCGACCTGCGCGCCGCCGCCCGACAGGTTGTCGAGCACGAACAGGATATCCAGCGGATCGTCGGCCTCATTCCCCATGCGGGAGCACAATCCGCCATGGCGCGGTGGATGGCCAGCCTGATTGTCGCCGCCCCCTCGCTCGTCATCCCGGCGCATGCCGGGACCCAGTTGGGGCCATCACGTGGCCGATCAATCACTCGGTAACGAAGAATCAGTTTTTCGTTGTATGAGGCCTGGCCGCACTCAACCAGTCTTACGATCAACTGGGTCCCGGCATGCGCCGGGATGACGGCACCGGGGGTGGGGATGAACGCGTAATCCCCGCATTCCGAACCCTCCCCGCGTCATTTCACGGTAGCCTTTCCCTATCGCCCACGCCGACTAACGCATGCACGACCTCACCCCATCCACCCTGCTGGCGGTGTTCGCGGGCACCGTGGCCGCCGCCGGGCTGGGCGTGGCGCTGGTCGTCTATGCCGTGCTGGGCCTGATGAAGGTGACGATGCACGTGCCGCCCCGCGCCGAGCGCTGGGCCGGCCCGCTGACCGGCGCCGCCACCGGCCTCGTCACCGGCCCGACCGGCGTGTTCGTGGTGCCCGCCGTGCCCTATCTGAACGGCCTGGGCCTGCCCCGCGACGACCTGATCCAGGCGCTGGGCCTGTCCTTCACCGTCTCGACCGTGGCGCTGGCCGCCGGCCTGCTGTGGCACGGCGCGGTGGATGCGCCGGCCGTGGGCGCATACGTCATCGCCATCGCCCCGGCGCTGGCCGGCATGTGGCTCGGCGGCTGGGTGCGCAAACGCGTGGAACAGGAAGCGTTCCGGCGCTGGTTCTTCGTGGGGCTGGCGGTGCTGGGGGTGGAGATTGCGTGGAGGGCGATTGCTGTTCAATTGGATTTCAATGCTCTACAGCATTAGAATTTCGGCAATCCGTCAGCGACCTATTCGAGTGTGACATGGCAAAGCGGCCACCAAAACCTGAGGGTATCCCAGAAAACCCGCGCTATAAACCCAAGACCGCGAGGCCGAAAAGCTCGAGCCAGAAGACTTTAAAATCACTTAGCGCTGAAACACTATCAGCTAGTGATATAGAACTCTTCCACCAAGAACTTATTAGAAGCTCGGATCGAGGATGCGCAATTGTTGCAGCTACGCATCTTGAATATACATTGACATTGACCATCATGAGCAAGCTAGAAAACATTGATGATGAAACAATTGATAAACTAAAACGTGAAAACGGCGCCTTGGGAGGTTTTTTTCTAAAATCCATCTTGGGTATGCACTTGGTCTATTTGATAAGGATACACGGAATGATTTGGAGATAATTCGCACAATACGAAATGTTTTTGCGCATGCTATGCGGCCACTTTCTTTTCAATACGAAGAAATTGAACAGGCTTGCAAAAAACTTAAGCACGCCGCCGCTAAAAATTTTCCCAACGTAAATGTAGAAGTATATAAGAAGATCGGGCATCCTCAATTATCAACGCCTCGAATGCAATATTTAAGTGCTGCTACTTGGATTTCCGATGAGCTTGGCAACACTGCATCAAAGATTCTTAGCGTAAGGTTAGAGGGCAGCCAAAAACAGGAGAAATGAAAGAGATCAACCCTTGGAACAAGTGGCCAATGCAAATGGCT
>JBKJNE010000183.1:0-2569 GCA_046596015.1 Alphaproteobacteria bacterium | reverse complement strand
AGGTGCCATCAACGTCGCGCTCGTCCGCCGGCCAATGCGCGGCGACATCGGGCGGCACGTGGCGGGCGAGCCAGCCGCGCTGCTTGAAGTCCACGAACATCGCGGCGTCGGAGCTTTCCACCACGTCGGCCACCTTGATGCCGCTGCCGTATTCCTGGGTGATTCGCTGCAATACCCGCTCGGCGCCGGAGCGCTCAAGCTGGATGCGCACCTGCGGAAACCGCGCGTTGAACAACCCGACCATTTTCTGCGCCACCGGCAGGTCGATCGAGGTGTGCCAGACAGCGGTCGCCTCCTTGCTGGCGGCGGCGAGCAGTTCCGCTGGGGTGGCAGCGGTCTGGCCGGCAACCGGCGTGGTCACGGCGATACCCAGCCCCGCCAACACGGCGCGTCGTCCGAGCGCGCTTTGCGTGCCGCTTTTCATGCCGCCTCCCCGTCGGGCGTTGCCGCCCTGGTGCCAGTCTTGGACCGAGCGTCAGCGTCGCGCGCTGTCCGGCACGATGTCAACGTGGCGCGGCCGGACTTGCTTCACGCCGCCCGGCCGCGGAGAGGCAGGACGCTCTTGCCCCGCACCTCCGCCTCTTCGAATTCGGCGGCGGCGATGGCCCGGTCGAGTGCGGCACGCAGTTCCTTCGCGGTTTCCAGGGTCAGCTCGATCCCGGCCCGCGCCTCGGGTCCGAGCGCCATATTGAGGAAATCGAGCGTGATGACATCGCCAAGCGGTGCATGGCGGGCGTGATCATAGGCGACCACCGCCTGCGACAGCGGGAACCAGGCATCGCCGCGTTTAGCCATGCCCTCGGCGCGCGCGATCTCGATGATCGAGGTGCACATTCGCGGCCTCCTACTTGCCGAGCTGCTTGCCCAGGAACGCGAAGACCTTGCGCCAGGCGTCCATCGCCTGCTCCGCCCGGTACAGCGGGCGGTGCCAATAGAAGAACCCGTGGCCGGCACCGTCATAGCGATGGAACTCGTATGCCTTGCCGTGCTGCTTCAGCGCGGCTTCGTGCTGGTTTACCTGCTCGGGGCTGGGGGCGCGGTCGTCGTTGCCGAAAATGCCGAGGAGCGGGCATTGCAGGTCCCCGGTCATGTCGATCGGCGCGGTTGGCGTCTTGGCGCCGAGCTCCTCCTTGGCCATGACCACCCGGCCGCCCCAGAGGTCGACGCAGGCATCGACGTCGTGTTTTTGACTGGCATAGATGACCGCGTGCCGGCCGCCGGAGCAGGAGCCGAACAGGCCAACCTTGCCGTTGTGCTCCGGCTGCGCGCGCATCCATGCCACCGCCGCTGCGGTATCGCCGACCATCTGGGCATCGGCGATGCCGCCATCGGCGCGCACGCGGGCGGCGACATCGTCCGGATCGCCCTGGCCCGCGCGCTCATATAGATTGGCGCAGATCGCGAGATAGCCGTGATGCGCGAACCGACGCGTCGTCTCGATATAGAGCTCGCTCCAGCCCGGCAGGTGGTGGATCAGCACCACGCCGGGATGTGGCCCCGGCCCCGACGGTCGCGCGACATAGGCGGTGATCGGCGTGCCGCCATCCCCGGTGATGGTCACGTTCTCACAGGTCATGCCGCGGTAGAATGACATTGGTCGTGCTCCATGAATGTCGGTCGTAGGGTATTGTGTGCCGTCGCAGCGCGGCCAGTATTCGACGATCGCGGATGGGGTGCAACAATGCGTGGCGGCGACAATCCAAGGGACCAAGGCCGCCGCGCGGATGTGCCGACGGTGGCCGGGCAATGCGTGTGCGGCACGGTCCGGCTGGAAATGCAGGTGCCGGCATTCTGGGCCTGGCATGACCACTCCCGCGCGACACAGCGTGCGCACGGCGCCGCCTGTGCAACCTATGTCGGCACCTGGCGCAGCCGCCTGCGCATCCTGGACGGCGAGGACGACATCACCCGCTTCGAAGACCTCGTGGCGAAGTCAGCCCGCAGCTTCTGCCGGCGCTGCGGCACGCCGCTGATCTATGAGCGCGCCAGCTCGTCGCGCATGGTCAACATCCCCCGAGCGCTGTTCGACCTGCGCACCGGGCGCGAACCGCGCTACCACATCGCCTTGGACGAAGCGCCGGAATGGGCCTATCGCGGCGAGAAGTTGGGACCGCTCAAGGGCTATCCCGGCGTTCTCTGGACCGGGTCGGCGCGCAGGAAACCCGCCGGCCCGTCCTGGGAGATCGCGCCGGTCCGGGCTACTCCGCCTTCGCCTTGCGGATGATGTCCGCCCAGCGATCGAGTATCGGCAGGATCGTGTCCTCCTTCTCCGAATCCAGCATCACCACCGTCCGGCTGACGCCGAGGTCGCCGTGGCGGCGGATGGCATCAAGGTCTTCCTTCGCGCCAAAGGCCGAGATCGGCACTTCGGCCGGGTCGCGCCCGGCTTCGGCGGCCATCTGCTTGAACGCCCGTAGCCCGTCGTCGATCGGCGCGCGCCCGGCGACCGGGATCCAGCCATTGCCATAGCGCAGGGCGCGACGCGCACCTTGCGGGAAGGCACCGCCGACGATGATCGGCGGATGGGGCTTCGCCACCGGCTTCGGCCAGGCCATCATCTCGTCGAAGT
>JBKJNE010000181.1:0-4910 GCA_046596015.1 Alphaproteobacteria bacterium | reverse complement strand
GAGAACGTGGCGCTGGCTTCCAATGGCGGCGGCATCGGCACCTATTGGGGCAAGGTGCGCTCCATCGGCGAACCGGTGAAGGGTTGCGGCGAGACTTCGGGCATCGTGCCGTTCATCCACGTCATGGACAGCCTGACGCTCGCCATCAGCCAGGGCTCGCTGCGCCGCGGCTCGGCCGCCGTCTACCTGGACATCCACCATCCGGAGATCGAGGAGTTTCTCGAGATCCGCAAGCCGTCGGGCGACTTCAACCGCAAGGGCCTGAACCTGCACCATGGCATCAACATCACCGATGCGTTCATGGAAGCCGTGGCGGCCGGCGACAATTTCGCGCTGATCAGCCCGAAGACCGGCAACGCCATCCGCGAGGTCGACGCCCGCCAGCTCTGGCAGCGCATCCTGGAGACCCGGCTGCAGACCGGCGAGCCCTACATCCTCAACATCGACGCGGTGAACCGGGCGCTGCCCAAGCATCAGCGCGATCTTGGCCTCTCGGTATCGACTTCCAATTTGTGCAGCGAGATCACGTTGGCGACCGGCACCGATCACAAGGGCGAGGAGCGTACCGCCGTGTGCTGCCTGTCGTCGCTGAACTTCGAGACCTGGGACGAGTGGAGCGACCAGCCCGGCTTCATCGAGGACGTCATGCGCTTCCTCGATAACGTGCTGACCCAGTTCATCGAGGATGCACCGGACAGCATGAAGCATGCCCGCTATTCGGCGCTGCGCGAGCGCTCGGTCGGCCTCGGCGTCATGGGCTTTCATTCGTTCCTGCAGGCGCGCGGCATTCCGTTCGAGAGCGCCATGGCCAAGGCCTGGAACCTGCGCATGTTCCGCAAGATCCGCCGCGAGGCCGACGCCGCGTCCTATGCGCTCGCCGAAGAGCGCGGCCCCTGCCCCGACGCGGCCGAGCGCGGCATGATGGCCCGCTTCAGCCACAAGCTGGCGATCGCGCCGACGGCCTCGATCAGCATTATCTGCGGCGGCGCCAGCGCCTGCATCGAGCCGATCCCCGCCAACATCTACACCCACAAGACGCTGTCCGGCGCCTTCGTGGTGCGCAACCCCTATCTGCAGGCAATGCTGGCGCGCAAGGGCGCCGACACCCCCGAGACCTGGCAGTCCATCGTCGAGCACGAGGGCTCCGTCCAGCATCTTGACTGCCTGGACGAGGACGAGAAGTCGGTCTACCGCACCGCGTTCGAGATCGACCAGCGCTGGGTGATCGACCTGGCCGCCGACCGGACGCCGTTCATCTGCCAGAGCCAGTCGCTGAACCTCTACCTGCCCGCCGACATCGACAAGTGGGACCTCCACATGCTGCACTGGAGCGCGTGGGAAAAGGGGATCAAGAGCCTGTATTACTGCCGCTCCAAGTCGATCAGCCGCGCCGCCTTCGCCGGCCAGATGGAAAAGGGCGAAAAGGTCCTCAACTATGGCGGCCGCACCGATTACGAGGAGTGCCTGGCATGCCAATAGCGTCTTCAAACACAAGCTTTGGCGACGTCGATCCGCGCAGCCTGATCGGCACCGGCCGTGTCGGCCTGCTGCAGGCGACCGGCACCTATGACGTCGAGCGCTATCCGTGGGCCTACGAGTTCTGGAAGCGTCAGCAGCAGACCCATTGGATGGGCGAGGAAGTGCCGCTGGGCGCCGACATCCGCGACTGGACGTCGGACCGCGTCACGCCGGCCGAGCGCGCCCTGCTGACCCAGATCTTCCGCTTCTTCACCCAGTCGGACGTGGAAGTGGGCGACAACTACCTGAAGCGCTACATCCCGATCTTCCAGCCGATCGAGGTGCAGATGATGATGGCCGCCTTCACCAACATGGAGACGGTGCATATCGACGCCTATGCGCTGCTGCTGAAGACCCTGGGCATGCCCAAGTCCGAGTTCGAGGCGTTCCGCGACTACCGCGAGATGCGCGAGAAGGCCGACTACATGCACACCTTCGGCGTCGACACGGTTTCGGACGTGGCGCGCACGCTGGCCATGTTCGGCGCGTTCACCGAGGGCATGTCGTTGTTCGCCAGCTTCGCCATGCTGCTGAACTTCCCGCGTCACAACAAGATGAACGGCATGGGCCAGATCGTAAGCTGGTCGGTGCGCGACGAGAGCCTGCACTGCGAGGGCATCATCCGCCTGTACCACCAGTGGAACCGCGAGACCGGCGCGGTCACCAAGGCGGTGCGCGACGACATCATCGACGTGGCCAAGACCATGGTGAAGCTGGAGGACCAATTCGTCGACCTGGCGTTCGGCCTGGGCGGCATCCAGGGCATGACCGCCGAGAACATCCACGACTACGTCCACTACGTGGCCGACTGGCGCCTGACCCAGCTCAAGCTGACGCCGGTGTTCGGCTATTTCAGCGAGCACGACAACACCTACAGCCAGATCAAGGCGCATCCGCTGCCGTGGCTGGTGGAGATCCTCAACGGCGTCGAGCACGCCAACTTCTTCGAACAGCGCGCGACGGAATATTCCAAGGGCGCCACGCGCGGCAGCTGGGACGGCGCCGACGGCGTCTGGGCGCTGTTCGACGCCAAGCGGCAGCCGAAGGAAGTGGAAAAGCTGCTGGTCTAGCCCGGCATCCGCGTCAGTCACCGCAGAAGCCTCAGAGCGTCCCGTCGATGTTGGAGTCGACCGACTCCACCTCGGGAACCGCGCCGTACTGATCAACCGTCTTCACGATCATCATCACGTAGCTGTAGTCCAGTTGCTCGTCCGCCCGGACGATGACGGTCATGTCGGGCTGCTCGGCGACATCCAGCTTCAACTCCCGCTTCAGGGCATCGAAATCCGGCATCCGGCGTCCGTTGTAGCGGACGACGTAATCCGGCCCGACGGTGATGACGGCATCGTAGCGCGGCTCCGGCGGCAGTGCCCGCGCCGTGTGGACCCCGGAAGTAAAACAGACGCCTGCGGTCAGCAGCGCCACGCAGTAGAGCGTTCGAATCATGGTGTTCACCACAGGCTCACAAGGACGAGTGACCCCGACACGATAACCGGATTTCTCAGGCAAATCTTCACCGTCTTTCAAGCGAGGATAGCATAGGTCACCTTCCACGTTGTCGTCATGCCCGGGCCTTCGGCGACATAAGCTTCTGGATCTGGCGGGAATCGGCGACCAGCCTGTCCTCGCTGTCCCAGATCTCGCCGTCTTCCTCGAAGAAGCCGCGGGTCAGCAGCCTGGTGGTGAAGCGGAAGCGCAGCCAGCCCGGCGCGGGCCGGCGGCGCAGGTGCGTCGTCAACTCGATGGTGGGCACCCAGCCGGTGGCGCCGACCACGTTGAAGATGGCGGGCGGCACGGCGTCGGCGAACATCAGCACCGAGAAGAAGTCGGGCGCGGTGCCGTCACGGAACCTGATGTAGCCGGCCATCTCGCCGACGCCGTGGGGCGTCGCGCGCGCCCATCCCATATGCGTGGGATGGAACCGCATGTCGATATGCTCCTGGAACGCGGGCGACTTGCCCGGCAGGTAGGGATGCGGCACGCAATCTTCCGGCGGCGGCAGGTCGGGCGGCGTCGCGTGCACCACCGACTGGCCGGTGGCGATGTCGAAATCGGTGAAGGTGGCGGTGAAATGGGTGCGCTGCACGCCGTCCTGGATCAGCCGCGCCAGGCCGGTGGAGGTGGTGAGGCTGCGGCCGAGCAGCTCGGTCCGGATTTCCACCGGGCCGGTCGACGAACGCTTCATGTAGTGGCCGGTAACGGTGAGCGGATGCGGATGCGGCACGGTGCCGGCGAGCGCCCGGGCGGCGATGGCCATCAGATAGCCGCCGTTCGGCGTGCCGCCGGCGATGCTCCAGGTCTCATGGAAACGGGCGTTGAACAGGGTGTCGCCCACCTTTTCCACGGCGGTTTCGGAGTCGAAGAACGAGGGCGTGACCGCTGTCGACATGGCAGGCGCTTTCCTTGGCAGACCCGCGACGGATTAGCGAAATTGCCGGCCGCTGGCAATGGCCGTCACTCGCCCGGACGGCGCGGCGCCTCGGGCTCCATGTCGCCTTTCGGGTCCGGCGAGCCGAAGGTCAGGCGGCTGGCATGCTTGCCAAGCCACGCCTGGATGTCATCGACCACCGTGAACACCACGGGCACGAAGACCAGGCTGAGCAGGGTCGAGGTGATCAGGCCGCCGACCACGGCAATGGCCATGGGCGAGCGGAATTCCGTATCGGCGCCGACGCCGGCGGCGATGGGCAGCATGCCGGCGCCCATGGCCAGCGTCGTCATGATGATAGGCCGCGCCCGCTTGTGGGCGGCATCGAGCAGCGCCTCGCGCCGCGTGGCGCCGCGTTCGGCGCGCGAGACGATGGCGTATTCCACCAGCAGGATGGAGTTCTTCGCCGCTACGCCCATCAGCATCAGGATGCCGATCAGCACCGGCACCGAGAACGGCTTGCCGAGGATCAGCAGCAGGCCGAACGCCCCGCCGAACGACAGCGGCAGGGCGGTCAGGATGGTGACCGGGTAGCCGAAGTTCTTGAACAGCAGAGCCAGCACAAAATACATCAGCAGGATGCCGGTGACGAAGGCGAAGATGAAGCCGCTGAGCAGCTCGTCCAGGTTCTCGACGTCGCCGGTCGGCACCTCGAACACGCCGGTCGGCAGGTCGCGCATGGCCGGCAGGGCATAGACCAGGTCGTTGGCCTCGCCCAGCGGAATGCCGGCCAGCTCGGCTTCGATGACGGCGTTACGCCGCCGGTCGAGCCGGTCGATCTGCGAAGGGCCGGCGCCGAACGACACGTCGGCGACCGACGACAGCGGGACCGACCCGCCGTTGCTGGTGGGCAGTTGCAGGTTGCGCAGCGTATCGAGGTGCTGCCGCGCGTCCTCGGCGAGCATGACGCGGATGGGAATCTGCCGGTTGGCCAGGTTGTATTTGGGCAGGTTGAAATCCACGT
>JBKJNE010000155.1:0-3759 GCA_046596015.1 Alphaproteobacteria bacterium | reverse complement strand
GGCTTCATCACCGCCCGCATCGACCCGGCCAAGGTCGCCGAGGCCCGCGGAAGGGTGCCGTCGCTGGAACACGACCGGGATTACGCCCCGGTTTCGTGATATGCTTTCTCCGAGGAGATGAGGGCATGAATGCGAAAGTGAAAGCCTACGTCGAAGCCAAGGTCCGCTCAGGCGAGTATCCGTCCGACGAGGCCGTCTATAAGGCCGCCATCGAGGCTCTGCAGCGCGAAGAGGCAGCGCTGGAAGAACTTCGTCGTGAGATCGATATCGGAATCGCTGATGCGGACGCTGGTCGGTTCTCGGAGTTGAATGCCATCGAGATCGGCGAAATGGCGAAGCGCGAGATGCAGAAACGGTGAGTGGGGCGTATCGCCTCACAGCTGCTGCCGAGGCCGACCTCCTGCAAATTTACCAATACACCGCCGAGCGGTGGGGTGTATCCCAGGCTGACATTTATCAACGCGATCTGCACCGGCATCCGTCCAATATTGCGGAAAACCCGTTGATCGGAGTAGCGCAGGCTCACGTCAGACGGAACGTGAGAAATTACCAAGCCGAAAGCCATGTCATCTACTACCGGCCGAAGCGTGAGCAAGTTGAAGTCCTGCGTGTCCTGCACACCCGTCAGGATGCCAGCCGCGCGTTCCGAAGGTGATCAGCCCGGCTTCACCGCGCAGATACGCTGGATAATCGCGGGCTTGTGGACCTCGGTGTAGGTCTGCTCGAAACCCACCACCCGCCAGTCGCCGAACCAGTCCATCAGCTCGCCGTCGCGCAGCAGGAAGTCGGGGTTGGACGGCTTGCCGTACCGCTCGTTGCCGGCGGCGAAGGTCTCGTAGATCAGCACGCCGCCCGGCGCGACCGCGTCCCGGATGCGCGGGAACAGCAGCCGCCACAGATAACTGGTGACGATCACGCCGCCGAACTGGGCGTTGCCCAGCGGCCAGGGACCGTTTTCCAGGTCCGCCTCCAGCACCGCCAGGCCCGGATGGCCGGACAGGTCGTCCAGGCCCGAGATGTTGAGGTCCACCGCCATCACCCGGTAGCCGCGCTCCAGCAGGAAGCGGCTATGCCGGCCCGGCCCGCACGCCAGGTCGAGGACGTCGGCGCCCGGTGCGATGCGGCCGGCATGTTCGGTGACCCACGGGCTGGGCTTGGTCGGTTTCTGATGGCTGTCGCTGCTCATGACGGGCCAATCACTACCGTCTCGAAACCGCGCTGCCTAGCGGAACTGCAACATTTGATTGAACTCCGGCGTTTTCATCAACATGTTGGGTGGAACGACGAGCCTGACGAAAACCGATGATCAAGTACGAACTCAAATGCCGCGGGTGCGACCACCAGTTCGAAGGATGGTTCGCCGATAGCGCCGCCTATGACGACCAGGCCGAGGCCGGGGTCATCATCTGTCCCATGTGCGCCAGCGCCGATGTCGGCAAGGCGATCATGGCGCCGAACGTCGCGACCCGCCGCGACAGCGGCCAGCCCGGCAAGGCGCAGATCGCTGCCGAAGTCCGGCGCATGTTCATGGAAATCCGCCGCAAGGTGGAGGACAACTGCGACTATGTCGGCGCGGAATTCGCCGACGAGGCGCGCAAGATCCACTACGGCGAAGCCGACGACCGCGGCATCTACGGCGAAGCGACGCCCGGCGAGGCCGAGGAACTGAAGGACGAGGGCATCGACGTGGTCGCCATTCCGTGGCTACCCCGCAGCGACGCCTGAGCGCTTAGCCGGCCGGCTTGACCGCCACCACCATGTAGTTCACGCCCGTATCGCCGGTCAGGATCCACTCATCCTTGAGCGGCCTGTAGCTGACGCCCTGCAGCGCGGCGACCGACAGGCCGGCGCGGCGGATCGAGCGCGACAGCTCGGCCGGCGTCAGAAACTTCCTCCAGTCATGGGTGCCGCGCGGCAGCCAGCGCAGCACGTATTCGGCGCCGACCTTGGCCATGGCCAGGCTTTTGAGGGTCCGGTTCAGGGTGGCGCAGATCATCAGCCCGCCGGGCTTCAGCAGGGTGCCCGAGGCGGCGAGGAAGCCGTCCACGTCGGCCACGTGCTCGACCACCTCCAGGTTCATCACCATGTCGAAGCGCGCACCGGATGCGGCGAGATCCTCGGCGGTCATCGCCCGGTAGTCGATGTCGAGGCCGCTCTGGGCGGCGTGGACGCGGGCGGTGCCGATGTTCTTCGCGGACGGATCGATGCCGGTGACGGCGGCGCCCATCCGGGCCAGCGGCTCGCTGATCAGCCCGCCGCCGCAGCCGATGTCGACCACGGCGAGGCCGTCGAGCGGCTTCAGCGTCGCCGGATCGCGGCCCCAATGGGCGACCGCGCGGTCCCGGATGAAACGGAGGCGTGCGGGGTTGAAGCGGTGCAGCGGCTTGAACGGGCCGGCCGTGTCCCACCATGATTCGGCCATGGCCTCGAAGCGGCCGACCTCGTCGGCGTCGATGCTCGATTGATTGCTGTCGGCCAAGGATTCCGCCTCCCTGCGCTGCTTGCGCTGCCGTTGGTGACCGAGTATGTAAGGGCCGCTTTGGTGAGGGCAAGCGGCATTCCTGTATATCGGCGCGTCGGCCTCCAGGTTAACGAACACATCGAGCGCGAGGGACGATGGCGCGGATCGTCAAGAAATTCGGCGGAACGTCGGTGGCGGATCTGGACCGGATCCGCAACGTGGCCGCCAAGGTGAAGCGCGCGGTGGACGCTGGCGACCAGGTGGTCGTCGTGGTGTCGGCCATGTCTGGTGTCACCAACCAGCTGGTGAAGTGGGTTTCCGAATCCTCGACGCTCTACGACGCCCGCGAGTATGATGCCGTCGTGGCGACCGGCGAGCAGGTGACCAGCGGCCTTCTGGCGCTGACACTGCAGAACATGGGCGTCGACGCCCGCTCGTGGCAGGGCTGGCAGGTGCCGGTCAGGACCACGTCGGCGCACGGCTCGGCCCGCATCCTCGACATCGATACGACGGAACTGGAGAGACGCCTGAACGCCGGCCAGGTCGCCGTCATCGCCGGCTTCCAGGGACTGGCCGAGGACGGCCGCGTCACGACCCTGGGGCGCGGCGGCTCGGACACCACGGCGGTCGCCTTCGCGGCGGCGCTCAAGGCCGACCGCTGCGACATCTATACCGACGTGGACGGCGTCTATACCTCCGATCCGCGTATCGTTGCGAAGGCCCGCAAGCTCGATAAAATCACCTACGAAGAGATGCTGGAAATGGCCTCGCTGGGCGCCAAGGTCTTGCAGACCCGCTCGGTCGAGCTTGCCATGCGCTATAAAGTCCCCGTGCATGTATGCTCCAGCTTTTCGGACGAACCCGGCACGATGGTTGTCGACGAGGATCAGATCGTGGAACAAGCAGATATCAGCGGCATTGCCTATACCAGCGACGAAGCCAAGATCACCGTACAGGGGGTGGCCGACCGGCCCGGCGTGTCGGCATCCATCTTCGGCCCGCTGGCCGAGGCGAGCATCAACGTCGACATGATCGTGCAGAACGTGGCGGCCGACGGCCAGACCACCGACCTGACCTTCACGGTGCCGCGCGCCGACCTGGCGCGCTCGGTCAAGGTGATCGAGGATCTGAAGGGCCAGCTCGGTTATGCGGCGGTCACCACCGACAGCGATGTCGTCAAGGTATCCGTGATTGGCGTCGGCATGCGCAGCCACGCGGGCATCGCCAGCCGCATGTTCGCGGCGCTCGCCAAGGAGGGCATCAATATCCAGGTGATCTCCACCTCGGAGATCAAGATC
>JBKJNE010000134.1:0-3087 GCA_046596015.1 Alphaproteobacteria bacterium | reverse complement strand
CCCACATAGCGGATGCCCATGGGGATGATGCCCGGGGCGCCAGCCAGCGCGCATTCCTGCTGAAAGATGTAGCGCTGGGTGGCGGTCCAGCCGGTGCCGCCATACTCCTTCGGCCAGAAATAGGCGAGCCAGCCCTTTTCATAGAGCTTCTGCTGCCACTTCCCGGCGACGTCCTTCTCGACGAAGACGGTGGTCGTCTTCTCGGCGGCGCGCTGGATCTCGTGGGTGAGGTTTTCCTTCAGGAACGTGCGCACCTCGTTCTGGAATGCAAGGTCGTCGCCCGTGTAGGTCAGATCCATGTCGGCTGGCTCTTCTGCAATAGTCGGATTTGGCGGGCACTATAGGCACGCGACTGACAGATGCAAATATTCTTGCGGTAAGCTGCTAGCCGACGAGCCGTTTGGCGAGCTGCTCGAACCGTGCCGCCAGCGGGTACATGTGCTTGTACTGGAGAATCTGCTTGCCGACGAGCCTCAGCCGGTCCTCGAACTTCAGGTTCGAGAACGGCTGGATCAGCGGGGTGTTGAAGGCCTTCATGTCGCCGCGCTGGAATTCCAGCGCCATGCTGAGCCGCGGGTGCCTGGCGAAGCGCGTGGTGGCGCTGCCCCAGTGCAGCACCGCCTGGTTCCAGCAGAGATACTCGCCGGGCACAGCCGGCAGCGCCCGGATGAGGGGCAGCTCGACCTTCCAGTCCTTCTCGCGCTCGGTGCCGTAGACCGGGTCGCGGTTGGCGGGCAGGATATACATGCAACCGTTCTGCGGATGCGCCTCGGTCAGTGGCGCCCACACGGTCAGCGACAACGGCACGTTGTTGGGACCCAGGGCCTGCCGGCCCTTGTCGCGGTGCGGCCGCCACCCGGCTTCCCCCTGCGCTGGGTCCACATGCCATGTCCAGAAATCCGGCAGGACCTTGTAGTCCTTGCCCAGGAAATGCGTGAGCATGGGGGTCAGGGAGTAGAAGCACTTCCACGTCTCGTCGAACAGGAAGATGAAGGCCGGCGGAATATCCAGCTTCTTGCAGGTGAATACCGCCTCGGCGAGCAGCGGGGCAAATTTGGCGAAGGTCTCGTTGCGGTCCTGGAAGTAGCCTTCCTCCTGCATCCGCTCGGTAAGCAGGCGGCGGGTGTCGGAGGGCAGCACGCCGGTGTCCCTGTCCCAGGACTGGAGATGGCTGTTGATGCTCAGCCTGGGAAAGTGGGCGTGCCAGAACGCCGGGCTGTACAGCTCCTCGGCACGGGTGTCGATGGTCAGCGTGTTGCCCGTATCCATCACGGTCATCGTCGGTCCACTTCTCGGCAGCGTTGGTTTCAATATAGTGTCGTTCCAGCCCGCGCAGCAAGACGCAGCGCGCGACGGCACGTGGCGCTTCAGCTATCATCCCGCGCGGCGCAATCGGGGAGGACGAGCATGCCGAGCATCCTGGTGACGGGCGCGAACAGAGGCCTGGGCCTCGAATTCGTCAGGCAGTACGCCGCCGACGGCTGGCGGGCCTATGCCTGCTGCCGCGATCCCGGCGCCGCCACCGAGTTGCGCGAGATCGCCGGGAAATCCGGCGGCCAGATGAGTATCCACGCCCTGTCGATCGGCGATCCGGACTCGGTCCGGGCGCTTGCCCAGGATCTGGACGGCCACCCCATCGACGTGCTGGTCAACAACGCCGGCACCTATGGCCTGAAGGGCTTCGCCGAGGGCGGCATGCAGGCGCAGGCGTTCGGCAGCATGGACTATGACGGCTGGGAGCATGCCTTCGCCATCAACACCATGGCGCCGCTCAGGGTGATCGAGGCGCTGATCGGCAACGTGGCGAAATCCGCCGAGAAGAAAATCTTCACCATCTCCAGCTCGATGGGCTCCATCGGCGAGCCGCCGGGCGGTCACCTGGCCTATGGCTCGACCAAGGCGGCGGTGAACTTCGTCATGAGCACGCTGGCCATGGAGTTGCGCGACCGGGGCATCACCGTGATGTCGCTGCATCCGGGATGGGTCGAGACCGACATGGGCGGCGCGACCGCGCCGCTGAAGCCGTCCCAAAGCATCGCCGGCCTCAAACGGGTGATAGCCGCCGCTTCACTGGCGACGACCGGCCAGTTCATCGGATGGGATGGGAACAGGGTTCCCTGGTAAATCAAGGGGTCAGAACATTCCCATGGCGCCGCGGGCCTTCTTCTCCAGCGGGCCGGTGATCAGCACCTCGACCTGGTCGCCCTCGACGCGAATCGTATAGGTCTTGATCGGCGCCCACGCGGGCGGGCCGAAGCTGCCGTCGATCAGGCTGAAGCGGGCGCCGTGCAGCGGGCACATGATGTGGTTGCCGCGGATGCGGCCGCCTTCCAGCGCGGCATCGGCATGTGAGCACAGATTCTCGACGGCATAGAAGTCGTCGGTCTTGGTGCGCGCGATCAGGACGTCATGGCCTTCGATCTGGAAGGCCTTGCACTTGCCCTGCTCGATGTCGGCCGTCCTTGCGACGGGATAGTAGGTCCCTTCGGACATCATGCTTCTCCGGTAGCGATCTTGCGGATGACATAGCCGCTGACGCGAAACAAGGCAAGCCGGCCTTGACGCTGTTGTCAGGATGCGCTCAGTCGCTTGCGGCTCGCAATAGCCCTGAAGGCGAAGAACGCCGACAGGCCGTTGCCGGCGATGATGAAGCCGAGCACCGGCCAGACCGTGGAATGGTCGAACGATCCCTGGGCCTGGGCCGCGACGGTGCCGAAGGCGAATTGCAGGAAGGTCATCATGCCGGCGGCGGTACCGGTCATGCGCGGCGTCGCCGACAGCGCGCGCGCCGTCGACGTGGGCAGCACGAAGCCCGCGCCGAAGCCGTTGATCACCGCCGGCCCGAACAGGCACAGCGGATGATTGAAACCCGCCGCGAACAGGACGACCGATGTGGTGACGCCCACGCCGATCACCGCGAAGCCGATCATCAGCAGGCTGTCGTGATCGAACGTCTCGGCGACGCGGGCGGTGATGAACGCGCTCGCCATCATGCCCAGGCCGCCCGCCCCCAGATAGAAGCCGAGCTGGTCCGGGGCGATGTTCCAGGCTTCCTGCGCCACATAGGGCACGCCGCTCATCATGCCG
>JBKJNE010000521.1:0-4226 GCA_046596015.1 Alphaproteobacteria bacterium | reverse complement strand
CCGACCGACGCGCGGCCGGTAGGCGCCGGTGTCGGCGCGGGCTGGTTCGCCGGTGGCGGCGTGTCCTGCGCCAGCGCCGGCGCGGCGGTCAGCGGCGCGCCCATGGCCACGGCCAAGGCGCACACACTGATGGTGTGTCTCAGTGACAGCTTCATTCGGTTATCTCCCCCGATAGGCTTGGTGACTCTTGCGGCATCCGGATTGTCGCTCCGGTTACCCCCTAGTAATTCGACGATACAAACTGACCGGCGTAGCGTCATCAACAAAGATCAGACGTGACTGTGTTTTTCGTATTTGATCGGAACTGCGACATTTTTGTAACACTCGCATTGCCCTAAGCCTTGGGAATCGCAGTAAAAGTATATTAGAACTGTTTTTATTGCGGCTGGCGCGGCCTGCCACGCGCGGCACCCGTTAGCGCTTGACTTGGCGGCCCGCGACGCCCCAAACTCCGCCACAACAATCACGCATGAAGGTTTCCGCGTGGCGACCGGACCGCGCCACGCGAACGACCTCACGACCAACGGGGAACGGCAGGCATGGCGACGATTCTGGCGCACATCCAGATCAAGCCGGGCAAGGAAGCCCGGTTCGAGGAACTGCAGGGCAGCCTGTGGCGCGCCACGCACGCCACCGAGCCGGGCACGACGCGCTACGAGTTCTTCCGCGGCGAAACGGAAGGCTCGTATTACGGCCTGCTGTCGTTCAAGGACTTCCAGGCCTTCCTGGTGCATCAGTCGAGCGACGCCCACGAAGAGTTCGGCGGCCAGTTCGGCGACGTGGTGCAGGACATCAGCATCGAGTGGGTCGACGCCATAGCGGGCGCCAACGATCTGGTGCCCAACGCGCCGCAGGACGCGCCGCCCGGCGCCAGCGAGCTGGTTAAGAAGTATTCCAAGGCCTATGCCATCCGCATGGCCGACTGGTGGCACGCGCTGCGCAAGTAGCAATCAGGGAGACAGGCCATGGCGACGTTCTTCGCCCACATCAAGATTTTCGACGGCAAGGAAGCCGAGTTCGAGAAGGTCGCCCGCGAGCTGTGGAAGCAGACCCACACGCTCGAGAAGGACGTGCTGCGCTACGAGTATTTCCGCTCGGAGAAGCCCGGCCACTACTACTGCCTGCTGTCGTTCAAGGACTTCAACTCGTTCATGGTGCACCAGACCAGCGACCATCACGAGGCGCCGGACTTCGGCTCGCTGCTGGAGAGCAACCGGCTGGAGTGGCTGGACCCGGTCGACGGGGCGAACGAGCTGCCGGCGACCAATCCCCAGAAGCTGCCGCCCAATGCCAGCGAGCTGCATAAACGCTATTCGCAGGACCACGGCGTGGTCATGCAAGACTGGTGGCTGAAGCTCCGCAAGCGCTGACCGCCACGATCTAGGGAACGAGGAAGACCATGAACAAGGAAAAGATCGACATCCGCCTGCTCGATCCGGCCAGCGTCGAATGCCCGTATCACGACTACCAGCGGCTGCGCGAGGAAGCGCCGGTCTACCGGATGCCCGAAACCGGCTGGTACGTGGTCACGACCTACGATTTGTGCCGCAAGGTGGCGAAGGACTGGGAGACATTCTCCGACCAGCTCACCGACTGGTCGCAGGAGACGCTGTGGAGCAATCCCGTTATTCCGGAAATCTTCGAGAAGGAAGGCTGGCCGCGCGACGCGATCCTGTCGAAGGATCCGCCGCTGCACGACATGTATCGCGGCCTGGTCGACGTCTCGTTCACCAAGAGCCGGATCGACGCGGTCGAGCCGTTCATCAGCAAGCTGGTCAACGAGCTGATCGACAAGTTCATCGACAAGGGCGAGTGCGATTTCATCAAGGACCTCGCCTATCCGCTGCCCATGCACGTCATCGCCGACCGGCTCGGCCTGCCGCCCGAGGACCTGCCCAGGCTGAAGTTCTGGTCCGAGGAATGGGTGCTGCCGCACGCGCACACCATGAACCCCGAGCGCGAAGTCGAGTGCGCCCGCAACATCGTCGCATTGCAGCATTACCTGGCGGAGAAGTTCGAGGAGAAGCGCCTCAACCGCGACGACCGGATCATCAGCGACCTGGTGCACGGCAAGTTCAACGGCGAGCGCGACCTGACCGTGCGCGAGATGATGTCCATGGTCGAGCAGCTTCTGGTGGGCGGCAACGAGACCACCACCAACGCCATGTCATCGGGCATGATGCTGCTGATCCAGAACCCGGACCAGTACGCGCTGCTGAAGGACGACCCCAAGCTGATCAAGAACTTCGTCGAGGAGGTGCTGCGCGTCGAGAGCCCGACCCAGGGCATCTTCCGCGTCGCCGTCAAGGACGTGGAGCTGGGCGGCGTGATGATCCCGCGCGGGTCCATGATCAACATGCGCTTCGGCGCGGCCAACCGGGACGCCAAGGTATTCGCCGATCCGGACCGGCTGGACGTGTGCCGCAAGAACGCGGGCGCCCACCTGGCGTTCAGCACCGCCGAGCATCACTGCGTCGGCGCGCCGCTGACCCGGCAGGAAATGAACATCGCCTTCAAGATCCTGTTCGAGCGGATGAAGAACTTCCAGTTCGCGCCGGGCAAGAACGACTTCCTGCACCAGGGTAACTTCATGGTCCGCGCGCTGAAGCACCTGCACATCACCTTCGAGAAGCGCTGAACCATGGCTACACTTCCCAACGACCGCCGCAACCGGCAACTGTTCATGACGCGGTTTCCGCACGGGGAGGCCGGACCGGGCGACTTCGAGGTGCGGGAAGCGCCCATGCCCGAGCCCAGGGACGGCGAGGTGCTGGTCGAGGCCCATTACCTGTCCGTCGACGCGGCGCTCCGGCTGATCATGCGCGACAGCAAGGACTTCCTGTTCCGGGTGCAGCCCGGCGACCTGGTGCGCGGCGGCGTGGCCGGCAAGGTGGTCGACTCCCGCAACCCGAACTTCAAGCCGGGCGACTACGTCACCGGCGGCCTGGGCGTACAGAACTACGCCGTCTCGGACGGCACGGGCCTCGAGAAAGTCGATACCTCGATCGCGCCGCTGCCGCAGTGGCTGGGCGGCATGGGCGTGTCGGGCCTGACCGCCTATTTCGCGGTCACCGAGGAGTGCAAGCCGGGGCCAGGCCATACCGTGGTGGTGAACGGCGCGGCCGGCGCGGTCGGCTCGATCGCCGGCCAGATCGGGCGGATCATGGGCGCCAGGGTCATCGGCATCACCGGCAGCGACGAGAAGGGACGCTGGCTGACCGACGAACTGGGGTTCGACGTCGCCATCAACTACAGGAAGGGCAACCTCTACGAGCAGCTCGTGAAGGCCGCGCCCGACCGGATCAACTCGATCTTCGACAATGTGGGCGGGGAGATTCTCAACGAGTCTCTGAGGTGGATCGCCATGCGCGGCACGGTGCTGCTGTGCGGCTCGACCTCGCAATACACCCAGGAGAAGATGGAAGGCCCCAGCAACTATATCTGGCTGGGCACCATGCGCGCCCGCATGCAGGGCTTCGTGGTCTATGACTATGCGGAAAAATTCGCCGCCGCCCAGACGCAGCTCGCGCAATGGGTGAAAGAGGGCAAGCTGGTGATGCGGGAAAATGTGATCGACGGCGACGTCGGCGACTTCCCCGATGTGTTCCAGCGGCTCTATCATGGCGAGAACCGGGGCAAGATGGTGATCCGCCTGCCGGCGGCATCGGCCTGACAAACCAAATCACAGGGAATACGAAAGGACAAACCGGATGGGCGTTCTCGATCTATTCAAGCTGGACGGCAAGGTCGCCGTCATCACCGGCGCGGGCAAGGGCATCGGCCGGGGCATCGCCCTGGCGCTGGCCGACGCGGGCGCCGACATCGCCGTCGCCTCGCGCAGCAAGGACGAGCTGGACCGGGTGGTGAAGGAAGTCCAGGAACGCGGTCGCCGCGCCATCGCGGTGCCGACCGACGTGACCAAGATGGAGTTCCTGGAGAACCTGGCCAAGCGCGCCCAGGACGAACTGGGCGGCCTGGACATCTGGGTGAACAATGCCGGCGGCCTGCCCGACGGCACGCCGCGCTGGCTGACCCGCACCTCGGAAGAACAGTTCATGGCGCAGATCGACCTGAACATCAAAGCCGTGTGGGCGGGCTGCGTGGTCGCGGCCAAGGCCATGGGCGAGAAGGGCGGCGCCATCGTCAACATCTCGTCGCGCGCGGCCAAGGACATGGGCCCCAACCTGAAGAACGGCCCCTACGGCGCGTCCAAGTCGGCGGTGAAC
>JBKJNE010000504.1:0-13041 GCA_046596015.1 Alphaproteobacteria bacterium | reverse complement strand
GGCCGACGTGTCGTACCAGTCGCCCACATGCTGTGGATCGGCGAGCGCACCCGCGGCCTCGGCGAAGCCCACGTGGAATTCATGCGCGGCATCAGGAACCCGATCGGCTGCAAGGTCGGCCCGAGCATGAACCCGGACGAGCTGATCCGTCTGATCGATGCGCTCAACCCGGAGAACGAAGCCGGCCGCCTGACCCTCATTGCCCGCATGGGCGCCGAGAAGGTGGGCGACGTGCTGCCGGCGCTGGTGCGCAAGGTGAAGCAGGAAGGCCGCACGGTCGTGTGGTCGTGCGACCCGATGCACGGCAACACCATCAAGTCGTCCAGCGGCTACAAGACCCGCCCGGTCGACCGGGTGCTGGCCGAGGTGCGCGGGTTCTTCTCGGTGCATCAGGCCGAGGGCACCTATGCGGGCGGCGTCCACTTCGAGATGACCGGCCAGGACGTGACCGAGTGCATGGGCGGCGCCCAGGCGATCACGGCCGAGGGCCTGAAGGACCGCTACCACACCCATTGCGACCCGCGGCTCAACGGCAGCCAGGCGCTGGAGCTGGCCTTCATCATCGCCGAAGGCATCCGCAAGGAACGCGGCGGCATCGCCCGCGTCGCGGCGGCGTCGTAAGGGCCGCTTCGCGGCGACCCTCACCCGGTCGCCCTGCGGGCGTCCACCCTCTCCCCAGGCGGGGAGAGGGGTTTTGGGCCAGCGACTTCATCGCTTCCCCTCCCCCCACTGGGGAGAGGGTAGGGTTAGGGGGCCTTCGCCGCAGGGCACCCATGCTGGACAACCGCGTTTCCTGACGGATACTTGCAACACATCATTCGCAGGCTCCTATGACCGACACCCTCACCATCGCGCTGGCGCAGCTCAATCCCACCCTGGGAGACGTGAGCGGCAACGTGGCGAAGATCCGCGCAGCGCGGTCGGAAGCGGCGGCTTCGGGCGCGGACCTGGTGGTCTATGCCGAGCTGGTACTGAACGGCTATCCCCCCGAGGACCTGATGCTGAAGCCGGCCTTTCAGGAGGCGGTCGAAGCGGCGGTCGAGGAACTGGCGGGCGATACCGCCGACGGCGGCCCGGCCATGCTGGTCGGCGCGAGCTGGCGCGAGGGCGATGGCAAGCCGTACAATGCCGCCATCCTGCTCGACGGCGGCCAGATCGCGGCCAGGCGCTACAAGCACCATCTGCCGAATTACGGCGTGTTCGACGAGATCCGCATCTTCCAGCCCGGCCCGCTGCCCGGCCCGATCAATTTCCGCGGCGTGCGCCTCGGCGCCATGGTCTGCGAGGACATGTGGTACCCCGACGTGACCGAATGCCTGCAGGAGACCGGCGCGGAAATCCTGGTGGTGCCGAACGGCTCGCCCTACGAGCTGGGCAAGGTCGATACCCGCACCCAGCTCGCCGCCCAGCGGGTCAGCGAAAGCGGCCTGCCGCTGATCTACGTCAACCAGATCGGCGGCCAGGACGAGATCGTCTTCGACGGTATCTCGTTCGTGATGAACGCGGACCACACGGTGCCGGTGCGCATGGCCGGCTGGCGCGAGGCCGTCGTGATTACCAGGTGGCGGCGCGACGGCGCCACCTGGCGCTGCGAGGACGGCGAGAAGGTCCGCTATCCGGAAGGCCTCGAGGAAATCTACCACGCCATGATGCTGGGCCTGCGCGACTACGTGAACAAGAACCGGTTCCCGGGCGTGGTGCTCGGCATGTCGGGTGGCATCGACAGCGCGCTGTCGGCGGCCGTCGCCGTCGATGCGCTGGGCGCCGAGCGCGTCCGCTGCGTGATGATGCCCTACCGCTACACCAGTTCGGACAGCGTGCGCGATGCCGAGGCGTGCTCGCGGGCGCTGGGCGCCAGGCACGAGGTGATTCCGATCGAGCCGGCGGTCAGCGGTTTCCTGTCCATGCTCGCGCCCGCCTTCGAGGGCCGCGAGCCCGATACCACCGAGGAAAACCTGCAGGCGCGTGCCCGCGGCATCACCCTGATGGCGCTGTCCAACAAGTTCGGGCACATGGTGCTGACCACCGGCAACAAGTCCGAGATGTCGGTGGGCTACGCCACGCTCTACGGCGACATGTGCGGCGGCTATTCGGTGCTCAAGGACGTCTACAAGACCACCGTGTTCGAGCTGTCGCGCTGGCGCAACGCCAACGTGCCGGACGGCGCGCTGGGGCCGGGTCAGGTGGTGATCCCCGAGAACATCATCACCCGCCCGCCGTCCGCCGAGCTGCGCGAGAACCAGACCGACCAGGACAATCTGCCGCCCTATGAGGTGCTGGACGATATCCTGGAGTGCCTGATCGAGAACGAGATGACGTTCGACGACATCGTCGCCCGCGGCCATGACCCGGCCGTGGTCCAGCGCATCGAGCACCTGCTCTACGTCGCCGAATACAAACGCCGGCAGGCGCCGCCCGGAGTCAAGATCACCCGCCGCAACTTCGGCCGCGACCGGCGCTATCCGATCACCAACGGCTTCCGCAACGCGCGCTCGGCGACCCGCAAGCGGGAATTCAACGCATGAGCGTGCGGCTGCGCTTCGCACCCAGCCCGACCGGCTATCTGCATGTGGGCAATGTGCGGACGGCGCTGGTCAATTTCCTCTATGCGCGCCAGCAGGGCGGCATCTTCATGCTGCGCTTCGACGACACCGATCCGGAGCGCTCGACGGAAGAATTCGCCGACGCCATCGAGGAAGACCTCCGCTGGCTGGGCCTGAAATGGAACACCTCGTCGCACCAGTCGCATCGGCAGGAGGCGTATGACGCCGCCGTCGCGCGGCTGAAGGCATCCGGCAGGCTTTATCCCTGCTGGGATACGCCGCAGGAGCTGGAACTGCGCCGCAAGGTGCTGCTGTCGCGCGGCAAGCCGCCGGTCTATGAGCGTGGCGCGCTGGCGCTGACGCAGGAACAGAAGGACGCCTTCGAGTCGGAAGGCCGCAACCCGCACTGGCGCTTCCGCCTCAACCAGCGGCCGGTCACCTGGCAGGACGGCGTGCGCGGCGAGGTGACGTTCGACACCGCGACCCTGTCCGATCCGGTGCTGGTGCGCGAGCACGGCAGCCTGCTCTATACCCTGCCATCCTGTGTCGATGACATCGACCACCATGTCACCCATGTGTTCCGGGGCGAGGACCACGTCACCAACACCGCCGTGCAGATCGAGCTGTTCGAGGCGCTGGGCGGCGCGCCGCCGCGGTTCGCCCATTTCGCCCTGCTGACTGGCGCGGGCGGCGAGGGCCTGTCGAAGCGTGTGGGCTCGCTCGCCATCCGCGACCTGCGCGAGCAGGGGCTGGAGCCGATGGCGATCAACAGCCTGCTGGCGCGGATCGGCACGTCCGATCCCATCGAACCCTTCACCGACCTGGCGCCGCTGGTCTACGGCTTCGACGTGGCCAAGTTCGGCCGGTCGGCCGCCCGGTTCGATCCGCACGAGCTGGAGGTGCTGAACGCCCGCATCGTCCACCAGCTTCACTATGCCAACGTGGCGGCGCGCATCCCCGGCGTCAGCGAGGAATTGTGGGAAGCGGTGCGGCCCAACCTGACAAAGGTGGCCGACGCGATCGACTGGCTGAAGATCGTCGAGGGTCCGATGGCGCCGGTGATCGAGGATGCTGATTTCCTGAAGCAGGCCGCCGAGCTGCTGCCGCCTCTGCCATGGGGCGAGGAGTCCTGGGGCGAGTGGACTGGCGCGGTCAGGGCCGCCACCGGCCGCAAGGGCCGCGACCTTTTCCACCCGCTGCGCCTTGCGCTGACCGGCCGCGAGCAGGGACCGGAAATGAAGGCGCTGCTGCCACTGATCGGCCCGAAGCGGGTCCGGGAGCGGCTTATCCCCACTCCATGATCGTCATCCCCGCGCACGTGCGCGGGGATGACGGTTGAAGGGGAGGTGAGGGCAGCCAATGAGGGCAGCCAATCCCTTGCCGCGCCGCGCCCCTTGCGCTATAGCCCCACGTCCCGACACTGGCGGAAACCATGGACCTGACGATCTACAATTCCCTGACGCGGGAAAAGCAGCGCTTCGAGCCGATCGACGAGAGCAATGTGCGGCTCTATGTCTGCGGCCCGACGGTCTATGACTTCGCCCATATCGGCAACGCGCGGCCCGTCGTGGTGTTCGACGTGGTGTTCCGCGTGCTGCGCGACCTCTATGGCGCGGACGCGGTCACCTATGTCCGCAACATCACCGACGTGGACGACAAGATCAACGCGCGCGCCAGGGAGTCGGGCGAGGACATCCGGACGATCACCGAGCGCACCGTCGCCGCCTATCACGAGGACATGGACGCGCTGGGCGCGCTGCGGCCGACCATCGAGCCGAGGGCGACCGAGCACATCGAGCAGATGATCGCGATGACGCAGAAGCTGATCCAGCGCGGCCATGCCTACGAAGCGGAAGGCCACGTGCTGTTCGCGGTGTCGAGCGATCCCAGCTACGGCCAGCTTTCCGGCCGCTCCATGGACGAGATGATCGCCGGCGCCCGCGTCGAAGTGGCACCCTACAAGAAAGACCCCGCCGACTTCGTGCTGTGGAAGCCGTCGACGCCGGACCTGCCGGGCTGGGACAGTCCGTGGGGACGCGGCCGGCCCGGCTGGCACCTCGAATGCTCGGCCATGAGCGAGGTCCACCTCGGCGAGGTGTTCGACATCCATGGCGGCGGCATCGACCTGATCTTTCCCCACCATGAGAACGAGGTGGCGCAGAGCGCCTGCGCCCATTCGGGGCAGCCGCATGCGCGCTACTGGATGCACAACGGCTTCCTGATGGTGGAAGGCGAGAAGATGTCCAAGTCGCTGGGCAACTTCTTCACCGTGCGCGACCTGCTGGCCGACTGGCCGGGCGAGGTGCTGCGCTACGCCATGCTGGCGACCCATTATCGCCAGCCCATCGACTGGACCCGGGCGGGCATGCAGCAGGCGCGCGAGAGCCTGGACCGGCTGTACCGCACCCTGAAGGCGTTCGAGGATATCGAGACCGACGAGGCCGATATTCCCGAAAGCGTGCTGGCGCCGTTGCTCGACGACCTCAACACGCCGCTGGCGCTCGCCGCGCTGCACGAGCTCGCCACCAGGGCCAACAAGGCCAAGAACGACCCGACGCGCGGCAAGTACAAGGCGATGCTGCTGGCGGGCGGCCAGGCGCTGGGTCTGTTTGGCAGCGATCCGGACGACTGGCTGAAGCGCCGCGACGGCAACGCCGACGGCCCGACCGAGGCCGAGATCGAGCAGTTCATCGCCGACCGCATCGCCGCGCGCCAGAACAAGGATTTCTCCGAGGCCGACCGAATTAGGGGCACCCTTGCCGCGCAGGGCATTATCCTCGAGGATGGCCCGCAGGGGACCACTTGGCGGCGAGGGTAGCGATTTCTGGTCCAAAACCCCTTCGGGGTGAACGGAATTGAGGCGGTAGTGTAAGCTGCCGCCCGTGCCCAGGAAGCCCGCAGGGCTCCGGCACACGGGGACAAGAAAGACTGAAATCATGGCCCGCGAGAGGCTTTATCTATTCGACACCACGTTGCGTGACGGCGCCCAGACCCAGGGCGTCGATTTTTCCGTGCACGACAAGCAGCGCATCGCCGCCGAGCTGGATGCGCTCGGCCTGGACTATATCGAGGGCGGCTGGCCGGGGGCGAACCCGACCGACACCGAGTTCTTCGCCGCGCCGCCCAAGCTGAAGCACGCCACCTTCACCGCGTTCGGCATGACCCAGCGGCCCGGCCAGAGCGCCGCCAACGATCCGGGGCTGTCGGCGCTGCTGAATACGGATGCGCCGGCCGTGTGCATCGTCGGCAAGAGCTGGGACTACCAGGTCGACGTGGCGCTGGGCATCCCGCGCGAGGAGAACGTGGCGATCATCGGCTCGTCCATCGCCGAGATCAAACGGCGCGGCCGCGAGCCCATGCTCGACGCCGAGCACTTCTTCGACGGCTTCAAGGCCAACCGGGCCTACGCCATGCAGTGCCTGCACGCTGCGGCCGAAGCGGGCGCGCGCTGGGTGGTCCTGTGCGACACCAATGGCGGCACGCTGCCGCACGAGGTCTCGCGCATCGTCGCCGAGGTGGTGAAGGAAATCCCCGGCGACCGGCTCGGCATCCACGCCCACAACGATACAGAGAACGCGGTCGCCAACTCGCTGGCGGCCATCCTGGGCGGCGTGCGCCAGCTCCAGGGCACCATCAATGGGCTGGGCGAGCGCTGCGGCAACGCCAACCTGATCTCGCTGATCCCGACGCTGATGCTGAAGCCCGAATTCGCCGAGCGATTCGAGACGGGCATTCCGCAGGGGAACCTGCGCAAGCTCAAGCACGTCTCGCACGTGCTGGACGAAATCCTCAACCGGGCGCCGAACCGGCACCAGGCCTATGTCGGCGACAACGCCTTCGCCCACAAGGGCGGCCTGCACGCCTCGGCGGTCGCCAAGGATCCGCACACCTACGAGCACGTGGCGCCCGAGTCCGTCGGCAATGCGCGCAAGATTCTGGTGTCGAACCAGGCCGGCCGCTCCAACATCATCCAGCGGCTCGACGAGCTGGGGCTGACCGTACCCAACAATCATCCCGGCATCAGCCGCCTGCTCGACGAGGTGAAGGAGGCCGAATCCCAGGGTCTGTCCTATGACGGCGCCGAGGCCAGCTTCGAGCTGCTCGCCCGCCGCGCGCTGGGCCAGATGCCGCGGTTCTTCGACACCCAGAGTTACCGCGTGCTGGTGGAGCGCCGCCACAATGCCGTGGGCGAGATGATCACCGTCGCCGAAGCCACCGTGAAGCTCACGGTCGATGGCGAGAACCTGATCTCGGCCGGCGAAGGCAATGGCCCGGTCAACGCGCTCGACCAGGCGCTGCGCAAGGATCTGGGCCGCTATTCGTCGTTCATCGAGGATCTGCAGCTGATCGACTACAAGGTGCGCATCCTCAACACCCGCGGCACCGAGGCCACGACGCGCGTGCTGATCGAAAGCGGCGATTCGCAAGGCAACCGGTGGTTCACCGTCGGCATTTCGCCCAACATCGTCGACGCGTCCTACCAGGCGCTCAACGACAGTCTGGTCTACAAGCTGCTCCGCGACGGCGCGCCACCCGCCGGCAAGTAGCCGGCAAACGATTTCATGGGATTTCGGGCAGCGCGCGGGGGGGGATCATTCCCTGTCGGCGCGGACACTGTTGCGCTGCAGCAACAGCCTCCGCGGCTGTCATGAAACCGTAAAACAACAGTCACTTTAACGTCATCGCTCATCCCTAAAGAGGGACCGTCACCGAATGCGGTGGCCTGTGCGTGGGGGGAAATCCTCGCCGGCCATCGTGTTCCCAACCAAATTTCAAGGGAGCAGGTTAGCGATGCCAACCGGGAAACGCGCCAAGGCGCTCATGACAGCCGGCCTCGTCGCCGTGGGAACGGCCGCCTTCGCCGGCGGTGCGCAGGCCCAATCCAACGAACAGATGCTGCGGATGATCCAGGACCTGAGCGCCAAGGTCGAGGAACTGACCGAGCAGGTCCAGACCGCCGCCATCAAGGCCGACTCGGCCGAGACGAGGGCTGCCGCGGCGCAAAAGACCGCGACGGGCGACGTCAAGTTCAAGTGGGGTCCGAGCCCTACCTTCCAGAGCGCCGACGGCAAGTTCGAGATGCATGTCCGCGGCCGCATGCTCGTCGATTTCGGTCATGTCTCCGACAGCGCCAACAAGCAGAAGCGCAACGGTACCGAATTCCGCGCCCTGCGCCTCGGCATCGAAGGCAAGGCGTGGAAGGACTTCAAGTACAAGATGGAGATCGACTTCGCCGAGAACACGGTCGACATCACCGACGCATTCCTGGAATACGCCGGCTGGGATCCCTTCTACGTTCTCGTCGGTCACGCCAAGACCACCAACTCCATGGAAGAGCTGACCAGCTCGCGTCATATCGACCTCGTCGAGCGCGGCGGCTTCACCGACGCCTTCAACTTCAACCGCCGCATCGGCGTCCAGGCCGGCTATGTGGGCGACTGGTTCCGCGTCGACGTCGGCGCCTTCGGTTCCGAGCTCGACGCGCCCGACGTCGATTTCAACGACGAAGGCTATGCGCTGAGCGCGCGCGCCGTGGCGTTCCCCAAGATCGGCAATGACGGCATCCTGCACATCGGCGCCTCGGTGCTCTACCGCAACTACAATGACGACTTCGCCGACCGAACCGTCCGGTACCGCCAGCGGCCGCACGCCCACATCTCGGGTATCCGCTATGTCGACACCAACAATCTCAATGCGGGCAGCGACCTGTTCTTCGGCGTCGAACTGGCCGGCATCATGGGTCCGTTCTGGGCCAACGCCGAGTGGGGTTGGCTGAAGGTGAAGGATATTGTCGGCCAGCCGGGCGACAGCGCGACCTTCCAGGGCGGCTATTTCGGTGTCGGCTGGTTCATCACCGGCGAGCAGCGCGGCTACGACGAAGGCACCTTCGACCGCCCGAAGAAGGTCAACAAGCCGGTGTTCGAAGGCGGCTGGGGCGCCATCGCGCTGGTCGGCCGCATCGACTTCGTCGACCTTAACGATACCTTCGGCGGTGGCCCGTGCATCATGGCGGCCTCCGGCATCTGCGGCGGCGAACAGCTCACCTATGTCGTCGGCGTGAACTGGTTCCTGAACCGCCACACGGTCATCAAGCTCAACTATGCCCATTCGGATGTCGACAAGGCGTTCGACAACCTCGGCGATACGTTCCCGAACGGCAAGAACAGCATCGACAGCATCACGGCCCGTTTCCAGGTCGATTGGTAAGCACCCACGACAACCTCCCCAAGGTTGGAAGCGGCTCGCCCGAAAGGGCGGGCCGCTTCGCTTTGGCGGCAGGGGCACGTCGTTTCCTTTGGCTTGGGCCGATTTCCTGTATATTGGCGGCTCATGATCAATATCCGACCCTACCGCGAGGCCGACCCGGCCGCCGTCGAGGCTCTGCTCGACAGATCCTTCGGCCCCGACCGGCAGAAGAAGACCGTCTACCGTCTGCGTGAAGGCGTGGCGCCATTGAAGGAGCTGGGCTTCGTCGCCTTCGACAACAAGGCGCTGCGCGGCAGCCTGCAGTTCTGGCCCATCCGCGTGCGTCCGCTCCAGTCGGATGGTCCGCCCGTCGCCGCGCTGCTGCTCGGGCCGCTCGCCGTCGAGCCGGCCTATGCGGGCCGCGGCATCGGCATGGGCCTGATGCGCGTCGGCCTCCAGCGTGCGACGCAACTCGGCCACGCCATGGTCATCCTGGTCGGCGACCTGCCCTATTACAGCCGCGTCGGTTTCCACCGGGAGGGCGCCGAAGGCTTGCGGCTGCCCGGCCCGGTCGACCCGAACCGGCTGCTGATCCGCGAGCTGGTCGATGGCGCGGCCAATGGTCTCGAGGGCCTGATCGAGAAGCCCGACGGCAGCGGCGCCGAGGCCACCGTCAGCGTCGGCCACCGGGGAGTGGCGCCGTGACCGACCCGAGGACCGGCGAGGCGCCGCCGAACCTGGCGGAGATCATGGCCCGGCTGCAGGACAGGAAGCTGCCGCCGGTCGACAAGTGGAACCCGGACTTCTGCGGCGACATCGACATGCGCATCGCCCGCGACGGCACCTGGTACTACATGGGCTCGCCGATCGGCCGCAAGCGCATGGTGAAGCTGTTCTCCACCGTCATCCGCCGCGACGACGACAGGTATTTTCTGGTCACGCCGGTCGAGAAGCTGGGCATCACCGTCGACGACGCGCCCTTCCTCGCGGTCGAGGCTGACATCTACGACCCCGGGCCGGACCAGAGTATCGTGTTCCGCACCAATGTGGACGACGAGGTCGTTGCCGGCCCGGACAATCCGATTCGCGTCGAGATCGACCCTGAGACTGCGGCGCCGTCGCCCTATGTGCTGGTGCGCAAGAACCTCTGGGCTCTGATCGCCCGGCCGGTGTTCTACCAGCTCGTCGACGCAGGCGAGGAGCGCGAGGTGGGCGGCCAGACCGTGCTGGGCATCGCCAGCCGCGGCCGGTTCTTCGTCATCGGCAGCTTGGACGCGGCCGACTGAGCATGCTGCATACGCTGTTCCACGGCCGGCTTCTGGAGGTCCCCAGCGCACTTGGCCAGGGCACACCCGGTCTCCATGCGCCGGCCAGCGATTACGACCTGACGCCGCACATCCGTGCCGGCCTGCCGCCCGACCGCACGCTGCGCGAGGCCGCCGTGCTGGTGCCGGTGATCGACCGCCAGGACGGGCCGACCGTGCTGCTTACCCAGCGCACCGACCATCTCAGCAGCCATGCCGGGCAGGTGGCGTTCCCCGGCGGCCGGGTCGATGACACCGACACCGGCCCGGTCGATACGGCGCTGCGCGAGACCTGGGAGGAGATCGGCCTCGACCGTTCGTTCATCGAGGTGATTGGCGCGCTCGACACCTACGAGACCGGCACCGGCTTTTCGATCACGCCCATCGTCGGGCTGGTCCGTCCGGGCTTCACCCTGACCCTGCAGCGGGACGAGGTGGCGCTGGTGTTCGAGGTGCCGCTCGACTTTTTCCTCGATCCGGCCAACCATCAGCGCGAAAGCCAGGAATGGCGCGGCGCCATGCGCCACTATTATGTGATGCCCTATGACGGCCATCATATCTGGGGGGCGATGGCCGGCATGCTGGTGAACCTGTACAACAAGCTCAAGGGCTGATGCGCAAGGCAGGCACGGTGATCACCCAGTCCTGGCTGACCGCGGACGGGGCGGCGGAGGTCATGGGCGCCCTGACGGCGGACGGCGGGACCGCCCGGTTCGTCGGCGGCTGCGTCCGCGACGCGCTCGCTGGCCGCGCTGTCCGCGACGTCGACATCGCCACCGACCAGCGGCCGGAGGTGGTGGTCGGTCTGCTCAAGGCCGCCGGGCTGAAGGCGGTGCCGACGGGCATCGCGCACGGCACGGTCACCGCCGTCGTGCACGGCCGGCCGTTCGAGGTCACCACGCTGCGGGTCGACATCGAAACCGATGGCCGGCATGCCGTCGTCGAATTCACCGACGACTGGACCGAGGATGCCCGCCGCCGCGACTTCACCATGAACGCGCTCTATTGCGACCTCGACGGTACGGTCTACGATCCGGTCGGCGGCGTCGAGGACCTCAGGGCGCGCCATGTGCGCTTCATCGGCGATCCGTTCTCTCGCATCGAGGAGGACGCGCTGCGTATCCTGCGCTTCTTCCGTTTCCATGCCTGGTACGGCAACGGCGCGATGGACGAACAGGGCCTTGCGGCGTGCCGCGATCGGCGCAGCGATCTGGACCGGCTGTCGGTAGAGCGTATCCGGGCGGAAATGCTGCGCCTGCTGGAGGCACCCGCGCCGGTGCCGACGCTGCAGCTCATGGCCGAGGCTGGCGTCCTGGGGCAGGTGCTGCCCGAGGCAGGTGCGCTGCGTTGCCTCGAGCGGCTGGTCCACATTGGCGAAGGCGATGCACTGCTGCGGCTCGCCTCCCTGGCCAGCCGGCGGGCCGATGTCCTGACCGGCCTCGCCGAACGATGGAAGCTGTCGACGAAGGAGAAAGCCCGGCTCCGCTGCATGGCGGCGGGCGAGACGGATGTACCTGCCGGTCTCTCGGACGCACAGGCGCGGGAGCAGATCTACTGGCTCGGTCGGGAACGCTTCCGCGATCTGGCCCTGCTGGACTGGGCGGCCGACGGCGACGACCGGCGTCATCTGGTCGCGTTGGCCGAAGAATGGTCCGCGCCCAGATTCCCGCTCAAGGGCGCCGATCTGCTGCGCCGGGGCATTCCGGCCGGCGAACGCGTCGGCGCGCTGCTGCGCACGCTTGAGCGGCAGTGGGTGGACGAGGGTTTCGAGCCCGGCAAGGCCGAGCTGCTGGCGCGTGTCCAGGACATCGACTAGCCTTCGGGCATGGGGAAGGGGCGTTCCATGGCCACCACGGACATCTTCAATTTCATCGCCATCGACGCGCGCATCGGCACCGGCGGCCAGCCGACCAGGGAGCAGTTCGAGGCGGCCCGCGACGAGGGCTACCAGGCGGTCATCAACCTGGCACCCGGTGATACGGAAAACTTCGCGCTGCCAGACGAGCAACGCGTCCTCGCCGAACTGGGCCTGGAATACCATCATATTCCGGTTATCTGGACCGACCCGAAGCCCGAACAGTTCGCCGCCTTCTGCGCGGCCATGGAGCAAGTCGGCGACAGGAAGGTGCTGGTGCACTGCGCCGCCAACTACCGGGTCACGGCGTTCTTCTCCTCCTATGCCATCAAGCATCTGGGCTGGAGCACGGCACAGGCCGACGCGCTGGTGGCGCGGATCTGGAACTCCAATCCGCGATACGCCATGGACGACACCTGGCGCGCCTACATCGCGGCCACAAGGGCGGCGTAGGTCAGGGCCACTTCACCTCGGGCGGCAGCGACATCAGGATGGCGTCCACATTGCCGCCGGTCTTCAGGCCGAAGGTGGTGCCGCGGTCGTAGATCAGGTTGAACTCCACGTAGCGGCCGCGGCGGACGAGCTGGTGTTCGCGCTGCTCGTGCGTCCATTCGTCATTCATGTGGCGGCGGACGATCCCGGGATAGACGTCGAGGAAGGCGCGGCCCACGTCCTGGGTGAAGGCGAAGTCGGCCTCCCAGTCGCCGGTGTTGAGCGAGTCGAAGAAGATGCCGCCGACGCCGCGCGGCTCGTTGCGGTGCTTGAGGAAGAAGTACTCGTCGCACCATGCCTTGAACTTCGGGTAGTAGGCCTGGTCGTGCCTGTCGCAAGCCTGCTTCAGCGCGCCGTGGAAGCGGTCGGTGTCCTGGTCGTCGGGAACCATGGGCGTCAGGTCGGCGCCGCCGCCGAACCAGCCGCGCGTTGTGACGATGTGACGGGTGTTCATGTGCACCGCCGGCACCAGCGGCGACTGCATGTGCGCGACCAGCGAGATGCCGCTCGCCCAGAAGCGCGGGTCTTCATCGGCGCCCGGCATGGTCTTGGCGAATTCGGGCGAGAAGGTGCCCTCGACGGTCGAGACGTTGACGCCGACCTTCTCGAACACCCGTCCCTTCATGACCGACATGACCCCGCCGCCGCCCTCGGGGCGGAT
>JBKJNE010000090.1:0-3419 GCA_046596015.1 Alphaproteobacteria bacterium | reverse complement strand
GGAATGTAGTTTTTTTATCCATTCAATTTCAATGTCTTATACGAAAAGTGAGGCAGACACCCCATCCGCCACCCTGCGCCCTCACGGGCTTCGGGGGGCAGGCCGAGAGGCCCCGGGTGTTAGCCGGGGCCCCAAGTCGTCAGTTGTTACAGATTAGCGTTCCGGGCGTGAATTATCCCAGTCGCGCTGTCCTCCGTTGCGCGGATCTCCACTGCGGGGATCGCCGCCACGGGGGTCGCCGCCACGGGGATCGTCGCTGCGGGGGGCCCGATCGCGCCGATCGTTGTCATTGCCACCAGGACCGTCCTGATCGTGCTGCTCCCAGCGGTCGCGCTCGCGATAGAACTGCTGGCCACGATAGTTCTTGTCCCAATAGGTATCGAAGTTGAACGAGAACTGCGGAACGCCCCACGGTGCGCCGAACTCGACCCGGCGACCGTCTCTCTGGGCCGTGACGTCCCGGCCGTGAACCCAGCCCCTGCCGCGCCGGGTGGTGACATCGCACCAGGTCCAGTTGCGCAGGCAGCCATTGATTTCGAGCGGCGAGTCGTATCGGACGGTGGTGACCGTCGGATAGTTGTTGTGAGGACCCGCCTTTACTTCCAACCGGGGCGTCGCGTATCCCGGTATCGCGCTCGCAGGAGCGGCAGCCATCACGGACGCGCCGAGAACGACGGCCGCGGCAGCAATTGTCTTCTTCAGCATCTCAGTCTCCAGTGCTTGGTTTAACCTGAACCGAGATCAATGTGATTGGACTCAGTCAGGAGCAGGAACGCCTTGGCTGGCGGCAAGTTACGAGCCAGAATAAAAATTACCGAGGAAACTCAATTATCTTTGATTCTCTGGCTTGGCAGGGCCGCACAGTTCGAGTCGCCTCGGGATCGAAAACATGCTTGCTCCCTTGTGGCTGGGTCATCCCAGTCATCCCGGACTATCTGCCTGCTCCGGTGAACCGGCGGTTAACGGATTCTGGAGGAGTCCGAGGCGAAGGACCCATGTCGGCTGAATCGACGATGTCCATGGTGGGCGGACTTGCGGCATTTCCTGTTCGATCGAGGGGTGAATGTCGGCGGACCCTACCTCGTTTCGGTATGCAGTATCCCCTTGTCGTGCCATAATTTCATGTCACGGATCGGGCTTTGGGGGAACGTTCCCTGGAGGGAAGGATCATTATATGCCGCTACTTACGCCACCCGACGATCCGTCTGCCCGGCGCGTCAATTTGGCAATAGGGATATCCCTTTTCGCTGTCGCGCTCGGTTTTCTGAATCTCTGCTTCTTCCTCTGGAGCCGTTAGCGTTCCGCGGGCCATTCCGCGCAACCGGCATGTTCAGTCGGCGTCGCTGGCCACGTCCTTGACGGCGCCAGGCCAGCCCGTGTGCGACAGGTCGAAGACGATGCCGTCGGGCGACAGGAACTTGGCCTCGTAGAATGCCCTGTCGCCTGGCGGATGCGAGCCGAGGGAGACGGCACCTGCGGCGATGGCCTGATGGCTGGCGCCTTCCAGGTCGTCGACCCAAAGCCCGAAATGGTCGATGCCGATGCGCTCCTCCGGCGTTTCCTTCTTCAGCAGCGCCACGGTCATGACGCCGTCGCTCATATGGCAGCCGCAGCGGGCCTCGCCGGTGCGCTTCATGCCGAACGCGGCGGCGAAGAACCTGGCGGATTCTTCGGGATCGTCGACGATCAGTGCGATGTGGCGAAGCTTGGCCATGGTCCGTCTCCTGCTCTCTCAGCCGCCTGCCGCGACGGGCGCCTGGGCGCCCGGCCGGAGCGCCATGCTCCAATCGGTGTGAAAATCCGATAGGAAGTCGATCAGTTTGCCGCTGGGCGCGGCGGCGATCTCGTCGACCTCGACGATCGCCAGCGGCGCCGTGCCGCGCACCGGCTCCCACGCACGCAGCACGTGCTGGCGGAATTCCTCCGGCACCGGGCTGACCGTGCGCAGCCGCAGCGTGAAGCGGTCCCGCAGATCCTGATGCAACTGGTAGCGCCGCAGGAACGTCAGGCCTTCGGGCGGATAGTCCTCGACGGCGTTGCGGACCGCGCGCACGCGCTCTCGCGAGCCGGCGGGCAGGCCCGCATAGGAGCGGTAGCGGCACGCGATGTCGCCGAACGACGGCAGGGTGCGGCCGCAGGGACAGGGTCCGTCCACCGCCTCGCCCAGGTCGCCGGTGTCGTAGCGTAGCAACGGCTGGGCGGCGTTGTTGAGCCCCGTCACCAGGATATGGCCAACCTCGCCCGGTGCGCACGGGCTGCCGTCGTCGCGGGTGATCTGTACCAGGCACTGCTCGGTGTTCACGTGGTAGCGGCCGGCCCTGCAGCGCGTGGCGACCTTGCCGATCTCGTTCAGCCCGTAGGACATGTGGACCGCCGCGCCGTAGCTTTCTTCGAGGCGGGCGCGCAGCGAGGGCGTCAGCTGCGCGCCGATCCCGATAATCGCCCGCAGGCTGTCCACGGGCCTGCGGCCCGAATTGGCGAGCAGCCATTCCTCGAACACGCCGGGAAAGCTGGTCGCATAGGCCGGCCGCAGTTCCTGCAGGACCTCCACCTGCCGTTCCATGGGCGTCGAGACGGTCATGGCGTATTCGGGGCCGGTGTGGAAATGGAGGCCGATATAGTTCCACTGCGGCAGGGTGGAGTAGCGGCCGTCTGTGGTCTGCTTGCCATCGGGGCCAGGAATGATGTCGAAGCGTGGCCGCACCTCGATCCGCGATTCCATCGGATCCAGGCCGTGCCAGCGGGCCGTGCGCTGCCGCAGCAGGCCGAACATGGTGGTGCTCTTGACCGTGTGCAGCACCGAGACCGGCCGTCCGGTGGTGCCCGAGGACTTGGTCCTCTTGAACAGCTTCTCACCGGGAGGAAGCTGTGGAACGACGAGTTCCTTCGCGGACTCCAGCAGGTCGTGCTTGGTCAGAGTCGGCAGCCTCGCCAGGTCGTCCGGCCCTTCGATGTGTTTTACGGTCAGGCCGAGCCGCTTGAACAGCGCGGCGTAAAAGGGCGAGCCCGCCGCCGCGAAGGAAACTATTCCTCGTACCGCCCTGGCCATCCGCGCTTCCTGTTCCGCTGGCGCGCGGAACTCGTTCTCCAGCAGCTCGTCATAGACCCGGAAATTGGCGAATCGCGGTTTCAGCTTCCAAAGCCGGTGCTGCCGCAGCTCGCGCTCGAGCGCATCCATCAGCCCGGCCCCGCGAACAGCGGCGAGGATTGCCCCCAGGCTTCCTCGAACACGATCTCCTCCAGCGGCCGCCGGCTACGCGGGCCGGTCTCCTTGTCGCGCAGGTCGGGCGGCAGCGCATCGGGATCGCCGAGATAGCCGATGGCGATCATGATGCCCGGCGCGAACAGCGGCGGAATGTCGAAGTCCCGCTGGGCCTTCTCCGGGTCGAACGCCGCCATCGGATGGCAATGCAGCCCGA
>JBKJNE010000084.1:0-2963 GCA_046596015.1 Alphaproteobacteria bacterium | reverse complement strand
GGCTGAAGCGGGGCCGCCGGGGGCAGTTCCGCCCTCGCAAGTTGCAGCCGATCCCGGCACGGGAACCGTGCGATGTCGGGGCCCTGATGCGACGGGCCGGCTCCGTGGAGCAGACGTGATCGCAGGGGTGGGACCAACCTCGGCAGAAGCGCCGGGGCTGGTCGTCCTATCCCTTCGCTCCCAAGCCTCACCACAGAGCAGATTGGTTAGGAAGTACTGAGAGTTCTGGAACAGAGAGATGCGCGCGCGAGGCGGCGACGGCAATGGACATCCGGTTGGTTGAGGAACGCGGTTGATGGAACTGGCACCGGCTTATGTGACTAGCCCCACAAGACGGCGGCGGACCCGGGCGGAGGTTGAGGCGCTGTCCGGCCTGATCCGCCTCGTCGTCGAGCAGGACCGGCCGATGACGGTGCGGCAGGTGTTCTACCGGCTGGTGAGCCTGGGGGCGATCGACAAGTCCGAGACCGAGTACAAGGCGACGGTATGCCGGCTGCTCTCCGAGATGCGGCTGTCGGGCGCGCTGCCGTTCGCGTGGATCGCCGACAACACCCGCTGGATGCGCAAGCCGCGGACCTATGGCGGGCTGTCGGAGGCGCTCGCCATGACGGCGCGGTTCTACCGCCGGGCGCTGTGGCGGGAGATGCCCGCCTATGTGGAGGTGTGGCTGGAGAAGGATGCGCTGGCGGGCGTGCTCTACGACATCACCGAGGAGTGGGACGTGCCGCTGATGGTGACGCGTGGATACGCCAGCCTCTCCTATCTCCACCAGGCAGCCTGTTCGATCAGGAGCGAGGGCAAGCCGGCGTATCTGTACTACTTCGGCGACTACGACCCGTCGGGCGTGGATATCCCGCGCAACGTCGAGGCGCGGCTGCGCGAGTTCGCGCCGGGCGCCGAGATCCACTTCGAGCGGGTTGCTGTCACCGGGGAGCAGATCGGGGCGCTTGGCCTGCCGACCCGGCCGACCAAGAAGACCGACACCAGGGCCAGGTCGTTCACCGGCGAGAGCGTGGAGGTGGATGCCATCCCGCCGAGCCAGCTCAAGCAGCTGGTGCGCGAGTGCATCGCGCGCCACATCGATCAGGACCAGTTCGACACGCTGCTGGTGGCGGAAGAGTCGGAGCGGCAGCTGCTCGGTGCGCTGGCGCGGGAGGTGCGGGCATGAGCGGCTATCGCCATGACGCTACCGGGCGGTCGTCATCGAAGCGGCATCGTTCCGTGAAGCTCAAGGTCAACCCGCCACCGGATCAGCCCTGGATCTGGCTGGCGACGGAGATCATGGGTAGCCCGGCCTGGCGAGCGCTGGGCATCAATGCGCGTCAGCTGATCGACAGGCTGATCATCGAGCACCGCCCCCATGCCGGCCTCGAGAATGGCCAGCTCAAATGCACCCACGCCGATCTGATCGACTACGGCCTCTCGAAGAACAAGGTGAAGGACGCGATCGACGAGGCCCGGATCCTGGGGTTTGTCCGTGTCGTCCAGGGCGGGCGCTATGCGTGTGGCAGAGACCCGAACCTCTACCGGCTGACCTTCTATGGCGACCACGAGGGCGCCTACCCCACCAATGAATGGAAGGGAATGTCAGAGGAGGTCATCAAGGCATGGCAGCGGCAGCGGCGGGAGGAGGGCCGAAAGCGCCGCATCGCCCGTCAGCCGAAAACGGATAAGACCCCCACAAGTGGGAATGGACAACCCCCACAAGTGAGGGTGTTAAGGCACGGGAGCGGACGATGAGAGCGCCCGAGACAAGGCTGATCCTGGCGTTCCCGGCGACCGATCCCTCCCACAAGTGGGGGTACTCTATATATCTCGGCGAGGGGGTGGGGTTTGTCTCGGCCGGCACGTGTCCCCGATGCGGACGCGCCCCCGTCCAGGCTGGGTCGATCCAAGTCGTGCACGGGCAGAGCGTGGCGTGGCGCGGCCCTCAAGAGGCCAGGCGCCACGACGCCGCGGTGGGGAGAGACGGACCGCCGGGGTGGGGGGTATCGGATCTCTGGCATGTGGTATCTGGAAACCGGCTGGGTAGTCGAATCTTTACCGCCGCGAAATCGGGCAGGGGGGTATCGCCGTGATGACGGGGCTCAAACCCGCGGAACTCCGACACTTTCGTTCATGCAGGACCGCAAAATGCTGACGGATAGCGGCATGATAAGCGGGTTCAAGCACCTGTGTTCCGTCCATCACCGGTCGAGTGTTAGGGGTGCATCGGCATGAATGCGCTGCCGGTCGATCTTCGCGTCGAATACCGCCCGATCGGGACGCTGATCGCGTTCGCACGCAATGCCAGGACCCATTCCGCGCGGCAGGTCGACCAGATCGCCCGCAGCATCGAGGCCTACGGCTTTACGAACCCGGTGCTGGTGGATGGCGAGGGCGGCATCATCGCCGGGCATGGACGGGTGCTGGCGGCACGGCAGCTGGGCATGGAGACGGTGCCGGTGATCGAACTGGCGCATCTTACCGAAGCACAGAAGCGCGCCTACATCCTGGCCGACAACCAGCTGGCGCTGAATGCGGGCTGGGATGCGGACCTGCTGCGGCTGGAGCTGGCCGACCTGAAGGACCTGGGCGCGGACCTGTCGCTGATCGGGTTCAGCGAGACGGAGCTGGCAAGCTATCTGGAGCCGGAGGACCGGCAGGGACGGACGGACGACGATGCGGCCCCCGAGGCGCCGGAGAAGCCGGTCAGCCGCCTGGGCGACCTTTGGCTGTTGGGCAACCACCGGCTGCTGTGCGGCGATGCCACCAGCCGCGAGGACATGGCGGCACTGATGGCCGGGGACGAGGCCGCGCTGGTGTTCACCGATCCGCCCTACGGCATGGCCTATGGCGGGGGCCGGGCCGCCGGCTCGACGCCGAAGGGCGCGCGGGTGAAGGCGCACGGCATGATCCTCAATGATGAGCTGGTCGGGGACCGGCTGACCGGCCTGGTGGGCGATGCGCTGACGGCGGCGTTC
>JBKJNE010000493.1:0-4665 GCA_046596015.1 Alphaproteobacteria bacterium | reverse complement strand
CGCGGGTGGTATTGGCGATGGCGGCGCGGGTCTCGGCGACGGTGCCCTTGCTGCCGGCGATGACGTCCTTCCACAGATGAACGTCCAGGTCGAGACTCTGCGCCAGCTTGGGCGGTTCCATGGCGATGACGAAATCCACCGACCCGGCGTCCATGGCCGCCGGCAGCAGCGCCCGCGCCAGCCTGGCGGTCGACACGATGGCGCAGAGTCTCGACCTGGACATCCATCTGTGGAGGGACGTGCTGGCGGCCAGCAAGGGCACCGTCGCCGAGACCCGCGCCGCCATCGCCAATACCACCCGCGACGACCTGGCCTGCCTCATCTACACCTCGGGCACCGGCGGCGCGCCGAAAGGCGTGATGATCAGCCACGGCGCCATCCTGCACAACTGCGCCGGCGCCCGCGAGGTGATCGCCGAGCTGGGCCTGGACGACGGCCTCGACAGGACCGAGGTGTTCCTGTCGTTCCTGCCGCTGTCGCACGCCTACGAGCATTCGGGCGGCCAGTTCTTCCCGCTGTCGATCGGCGCCCAGATCTACTACGCCGAGAGCATCGAGAAGCTGGCGGCCAACATGGCCGAGGCGCGGCCGACGATCATGACCGTGGTGCCGCGCCTGTTCGAGATGCTGCGCACCCGCGTGACCCGATCCATCGAGGATCAGGGCGGCACCCGCGCCAAGCTGTTCCACAAGGCGCTGGCATTGGGCGAGAAGCGCTTCACCGACCGGCGGTCGCTGAGCCTGAAGGAGCGGCTGCAGAACCGGGTGCTGGACCGGCTGGTGCGCCGCAAGGTGCAGCAGCGCTTCGGCGGCCGGGTGAAGGCGCTGGTGTCGGGCGGCGCGCCGCTCAACTCGGACGTGGGCCTGTTCTTCCATTCGCTGGGCCTGCGGCTGCTGCAGGGCTACGGCCAGACCGAATCCGGCCCGGTGGTCAGCGTCAACCGGCCGGGACTGGTGAAGATCCACACCGTCGGTCCGCCGATGAAGGCGACCGAGGTGCGCATCGCCGAGGACGGCGAGATCCTGATCCGCGGCGAGCTGGTGATGAAGGGCTACTGGCGCGACGACGCGGCGACGGCGCGCACCGTGATCGACGGCTGGCTGCACACCGGCGACATCGGTATCATCGACGAGGACGGCCACCTGCAGATCACCGACCGCAAGAAGGACATCATCGTCAACGACAAGGGCGACAACGTCGCGCCGGCCCGCGTCGAGGGCCTGCTGACGCTGGAGACCGAGATCGGCCAGGCCATGCTCTATGGCGACCGCCGGCCGCACATGGTGGCGCTCATCGTGCCCGACATGGACTGGGCGTCACAATGGGCGGCCGGGAACGGCAAGCCGGCCGACATGGCGGCGCTGGCCGCCGATCCCGCCTTCCACGCGGCGCTGGACAAGGCGGTCAGCAAGGTCAACCAGCGGCTGTCGGCGATCGAGAAGGTCCGCCGTTTCGCGGTGGCGACCGCGCCGTTCAGCATCGACAACGAGCAGATGACCCCGACCATGAAGATCCGGCGGCATGTTATCGTCCGCAATTACCGGGACGTGCTGGACGCGCTTTACTGAGGCATTTTCATGGGTTCGGTCGCGATCTATATCGGCGCGGCGCTGGCCGAAATCGCCGGCTGCTTCGCCTTCTGGGTCTGGCTGCGGGACGGCCGGTCCGCCTGGTGGCTGGCGCCGGGCATGGCGTCGCTGGCGCTGTTCGCCTGGCTGCTGACGAAGGTGGATGCCGACGCCGCCGGCCGCGCCTACGCGGCCTATGGCGGCATCTACATCGTGATGTCTCTGCTGTGGCTGTGGGGCGCGGAAAGCGTCCGGCCCGACCGCTGGGACCTGCTCGGCGGCGCGATGGCTGTCGCCGGCACCTGCGTCATCCTGTTCGGGCCGAGGGGCTAGATTACCAGCTCAGGTCCACCTCCAGGCCGACACGGCGCGGTTCGCCGTACTGGCTGAACGCCCAGCCGAGCTGGTCGAGGAAGGTGGTGCCGGTGGTGCGGTAGAGCTTGTTGGTGGCGTTCCGGCAGAACACGCTGAACCTGACGTCGCTGCCGCGTGGCTCCACGTCGAGCCGCAGGTCGAGCAGCCCAAACGAACCCTGGGCTAGGCTTTCGGTGTTGGCCACGTCCTCGTAGGCCTTCGACCGCCAGGTGAAGTCGCCGGTCAGCGTCCAGTCGGCGTCGAACCAGTCGATCGGCAGGGTGTAGATGGCGGCGATACCGGCGGAGACGTCCGGCGCCAGCGGGAACCGCTTGCCGGAGAAGTCCTCGCCGCCGAAATCGAACTTGCGGTAGCGGGCGATGGACACGCCCAGCGTGCCGCGCAGCCGCAGGCTGTCGTGCGCGGCGATGTCCAGCTCCAGCTCGCCGCCCCAGACATTCGCGCTGGCGGCGTTGGTGATGAAGGTGGTGATGTTGCCGCCCTCGATGGTGAAGTCGGTGCGCTGGATATTGGTGTAGTCGGCGTAGAACAGGGTGAGGTTGGCGAGGCCGCGGCCGTCGAGGAACGACGACTTGACGCCGGACTCCACGCTCAGCACCCGTTCGGGCTTGAACGGCTCGAACGAGATGTCGGACTTGGCGCGCAGGTTGAAGCCGCCGCTCTTGAAGCCGGTCGACAGCTTGGCGAACAGCATCGCGTGCTCGCTGACCTGGGCGTTGACGCCGGCCTCCCAGGTGACGCGGGAGAAATTCTTGCCGAACTCGCCGCGGCAGCCGCCGGTGGCCAGATCCTCGTTCAGCTCGGGCGGCACCAGGCAGCCGACCAGCGCGTCGCGGCTGTCGGCGGTCAGCCGCTTGCGCTCCCAGGTAAAGCGCGCGCCGCCGACCAGCGAGAACACCTCGGTGAGCTTCCAGACCGCGTGGCCATAGACGCCGGCGGTGCTGTTCGCGCCGCGGCCGGTGGCGGTGAACGGGTTGGTCGGGTTGAGAAACGACAGCGCCCGCGCCACGTTGTCGGTGCGGCCGGCCTCGTTAAGGTAGATGGCGCCCAGCAGCCATTCCAGCGCCGCGCCGGGGTTGTCGCCGATCACCTGGAATTCGGTAGAAAGCTGGTGCTGCGTGTCGGTCTGCACCGCCTCGCCGATGTCGAACGGGGTGCCGTCGAAATCGAACGAGCTGTACTGCTCCAGATGCCGCCACGCCGAGATGTTCTTCAGGACTATGCCGTCGAGACGGGCGGTGGTGATCAGCGCCACGCCCTGCACGTCGGCGGCGATCCGGCCGGGCTCGCCGGTCAGCAGCAGCCCGTTCTGCCCGTTGCGGCGCGGATCGCCGTCGAGCGCCGCGGCGCCCCACTGCCCGCCGGTAAGGAACAGGTTGATGGCGCAGGCCGAGGCGTTGACCGGGTTTGGATCGGCCAGGCTGCAATCGGGATCGAGCCCGGCGGGGATGATCTCGGCGACCTGGGCGAGCCGCTCGTGGCCGCGCGAGCGCATGCCGTCATGGATCAGCAGCACGTCCACGTCGTCGCTGACCTGCCAGGCGATGCTGGCCCGCCATGAAATGGTACGGTCGTCGTCCAGGTCGCGGTCGAGGAAAGTGTTCCCGCTGTAGCCGGCGCGGCCCGACGCCTGGGCGACAAAGCGCGCCGCCAGCTTGTCGGACAGCGGCAGGTTGATCATGGCCGACAGGTCGTGGTTGACGCCGTTGGCGCTGCCCGGCTTGTCGGTGTACATGCCGATGCCGGCGCCGACCCGGCCTTCGAACTCCTGCGTCGGCTTGTTGGCGGTAATGGTAATCGCGCCGCCCGTGGTGTTGCGGCCGTAGAGCGTGCCCTGCGGGCCGTTGAGCACCTCGACCCGCTCCACGTCGAACAGGTCGAGCAGCGAGGCGGCGCTGCGCGCCACATAGACGCCGTCCAGGTATAGGCCTACCGCGGGATCGACGGTGATCAGCGTATCGTTCTGCACCTGCGAGCGCAGGGTGATACGGGACGCGCGGGTCGAGACGTTGTCGGGCGCGATCAGCAGGTTGGGGGCGATGACGGCAAGGTCGTCGAGGCTTTCCACGCCCAGCCGGCGCATCAGCGCCTCGGGCAGCACCGAGATGGTGCCGGGGACGTCCTGGACGGATTCCTCCCGGCGGCGGGCGGTGGTGACCACCTGATCCACGTTCTGGTATTCCGGGCGCGAAACTGCTGCAGCGGGTTCAGCAGCCGCTGCCTTCGTTTCAGTCCAGATGCCTGTCGTCACCAGGCATGTAAGGGCGACGGCCGACCGCATTACGGTCGCATTCGTCACCATGGCATTGGCCTCCGTGTCGGATGCTGAATGAACAAACTGAAACGGCCGGCCGACGCACTCCCCCAGCCCATCGGAAACACAGGCATGTTAAAACTGACATGTGCCGGCAGACAACATGTCTTTGACCGGCCGGGTGATTTATCCCGTTGGCGCCTCTGTGTGAATCGGTACGATACCGGACAGGTTTGCGACTGCGCCGACGCGCGCCGGGTGAAAAATCCCTTATCCGATTCCCACGCCGGGCGAACCGATCTACCATGCGCGACAATCCAGAAACAGGGAGAGATTCATGGCAAGGCTGCAGGGCAAGGTCGCCGTCATCACCGGCGCGGCGAGCGGCATCGGACTGGGCACGGCGCGGCGGTTTTTCGAGGAGGGCGCGTCGCTGGTGATCGCCGACCTGCAGACCGAGGCGGGCAT
>JBKJNE010000390.1:0-5093 GCA_046596015.1 Alphaproteobacteria bacterium | reverse complement strand
CCGGACGGGGGACCGCACCCGAGGCGGCGGCGTTGCCGCTCGCCGTGTCCCGGCTGACCCTGACCGACTTCCGCGGCGTAATTGCGGAAGTCGGTCAGGGTCAGCCGGGACACGGCGAGCGGCAACGCCGCCGCCTCGGGTGCGGTCCCCCGTCCGGCATGTTGTTGGGCCTGCAGCATTCTTTTCCCGGGTGCGACCGCGTCAGACGCGCATCGGCATCAGCACGTAAAGCGCGGTTTCGTCGCCGCCGTCCTGAACCAGCGTGGGCGCGGCCGCGTCGGCGAAGGACACGCGCACCGTGTCGCCTTCGACCTGGCCCATGATGTCGAGGACGTAGCGCGCGTTGAAGCCGATCTCCATGGCCTCGGAGGAATAGCCGGCGGCCAGCTCCTCGGTGGCCGAGCCGCTGTCCGGGCTATTGACCGCGAGCGTCACCTTGTCGGTGTCGATGATCAGCTTCACCGCCCGCGACTTCTCGCTGGAGATGGTCGAGACGCGGTCGATGGCCTCGGCGAACAGCCTTGCGTCGACCTCGAGCAGCCGATCGTTGTTGGCCGGGATCACCCGGACATAGTCGGGGAACGTGCCGTCGATCAGCTTGGAGGTCAGCACCGCGTCGGCGAAGTCGAAGCGGATCTTGCTGTCGGACAGGCTGACCTGCACCGAGCCTTCGGCCTCGTCGAGCAGCTTGCGCACTTCCTGCACCGTCTTGCGCGGCACGATCACGCCGGGCATGCCGGCGGCGCCCATGGGCATGGGCAGCCGGACGCGGGCGAGGCGGTGGCCGTCGGTGGCCACGCCCACCAGCATGGGCTCGCTGCCGTCGGCGACGTGCAGGTAGATGCCGTTGAGGTAGAACCGGGTTTCTTCGGTGCTGATGGCGAAGCGGGTCTTGTCGATCAGCTTCTTCAGGTCGGCGACCGGCAGGTTGAAACGGTGCGGCAGCGCGTCCTCGGCCATCACCGGGAAGTCCTCGCGCGGCAGGCACGCCAGCACGAAGCGCGAGCGGCCGGCGCCGAGGGTCAGGCGCTGCTCGCCGCCCCGGTATTCCATCTCCACCTGGGAGCCTTCCGGCAGCTTGCGGACGATGTCGTAGAGGGTGTGCGCCGGCGTGGTGATGGCGCCGGGCGCCGTCACGTCGGCCTCGACGGATTCCACCACCGCGAGGTCGAGATCGGTCGCCGTCAGGTTCAGGCGCCCGTCCGACGCCTCCAGCAGCATGTTGGACAGGATCGGGATGGTCGTGCGCCGCTCGACGACGCTTTGCACGTGGCCCAGCGACCGCAGAAGCGCCGCGCGTTCAATGGTGAGTTTCATGGGCTCTTAGCTATGGTTGAACCTACCGCAAGGGGCCGTAAACCCCCGTCTTTCTTATGCTTTTCGGGGCAGCCCAGAGGCCGCCGCCCGGACCCGGAAAACGCCCGCCAAAGACAGCAGTCAACCGGACCGAGACTTTAGCAGAGGAAGGGCGGAATGACACGAAAAATGGGGCGCTTGGCCCCATTCCACGCATTCATCCAGATGGGCCGGACCCGTCAGGTTTCCAGGGTCCGGCGCAGGTTCTCGATATCCTGGTCGAGGCTGCTGTCGGTCTCGCGCAGCTCCTCGATGCGGCGCACCGCATGCATCACCGTCGTGTGGTCCCTGCCGCCGAATTTGCGGCCGATCTCGGGCAGGCTGCGCGAGGTGAGCTGTTTGGCGAGGTACATGGCGACCTGCCGCGGACGGGCGACCGCGCGGGCCCGGCGCGCCGACAGCAGATCGGACAGGCGGACGTTGAAATACTCGGCGACGTGGCGCTGAATTTCGGCGATCGACACCCGCCGGTCGTTGGAGCGGATCAGGTCCTGCAGCACTTCCTGGGTCATCTCCAGGGTGACGGGGCGGCCGACCAGGTCCGAATAGGCGGTGACCCTGTTGAGCGCGCCCTCGAGCTCGCGCACGTTCGAGACGATCTTGCGCGCCAGGAACTCGGTCACTTCCTTGGGCATGTCGTCCCGGCCCATGACCTCGAGCTTGGATTGCAGGATGCCGACCCGCAGCTCGTAGTCGGTCGGGTGCACGTCGGCGACGAGACCCCAGCCGAGGCGCGACTTGATGCGGTCCTCGATGCCCTCCAGGTCCGACGGCGAGCGGTCGCCCGAGATGATCACCTGGCGATGCTGGTCGATGACGGCGTTGAAGGTATGGAAGAACTCTTCCTGGGTGCTGTCCTTGTGGGCGATGAACTGGACGTCGTCGATCATCAGCACGTCGACCGAGCGGAACTGCTCCTTGAACGACATGGTGTCCTTGTACCGGAGCGCGCGGATGAACTGGTACATGAACTTCTCCGCCGACATGTAGAGCACCTTGCGCTCCGGATTGCGGGCGCGGATCTCGGCGGCGATGGCGTGCATCAGATGGGTCTTGCCCAGGCCGACGCCGCCGTAGAGGAACAGCGGGTTGAACTGCACCTTGGTGCTGTTGGAGACCCGGCGCGCGGCGGCGTGGGCCAGTTCGTTGGATTTGCCCACCACGAAGTTGTCGAAGGTGAAGCGGGGATCGAGCGGCGCGCTGTAGGTATCGCTGGCGTCGATGTCCTCGCCGTGCCCGTCGGCACGGGCCGGGCGGCCGTTCGATCTGATTTGCGGCTGCGGCGCGGCGGCCGCCGCGCCGGGCGATGGCGCCTGGACGCTGACGACCAGTTCCACGTCGATCACCGCGCCGGTCTCCTGGCGCCAGTAGTCGGTGATACGGCTGAGATAGTGGGTCTTCACCCAGTCGCACATGAAGCGCGTTGGCACCGTGATCAGCACCTTCGAGCCTTCGGCGCGCAGCACGCCCAGCGGTTTCAGCCAGCTGTCGAAGGTGGCGTCGCCGAACTCGGTCCGCAGCTTCGCGCGTATCCGCTGCCACGCATCCTGCCAGGGTGCCATCATGGACGGGTTGACCGCATCGTTTTGTATCCCCCCGAGTCGGTGGGTTTCCTTGGTCACGTTGGGACTCATCAGTTCTGGGTCCAGGGAAGGCCGCGGACTTTCCAGCCGTTGACCCGGCCTCGATGCCGGTCAGCGTCGGGGTCCCCCTCGAACCCCTCGGAAATGTTGTAGCAGCGCGTATAGCCCTTCTGGGTCATCAGCCGGGCCGCCGACGCCGAGCGCGCGCCCGACCGGCAGAGGAACAGCACCGGCGTATCCTGGCCGGGCTTGATGGCCTCGACCTCGTCGGCGAATCGGTCGTTGCGCTGGCCTTCGGGAAACGTCTGCCACTCGACGAAGACCGGCTTTTTACTCAGCGGCGACAGGTCGGCGACACCCACATAGGTCCATTCCGCACGCGTGCGGACATCGACCAAAAGCGCGGAAGGCTCGGATTCCAGCAGATTCCACGCGTCCTGGGGAGACAAGTCGCCCGCGTAGTCAGCCATTTCCGATCAATCCTCCCGACACGTCTTGTGACAACACACCGAATTTCTGACGTAGCATCAGATCATCGTCATGTATTCGTAAGAAGAAGTAAAGACGGTTCCCGCAAGGGCCAGAAGTATAGCCCTTTTATTACACATTTGTTACTTGCAGAGATCCGCCCGTCTTCGAATCTGCGGGAGAGAATAGCAAATTGCACGACATTGGCAACCGTCGCTGTGGGCCACTCGGCGATTTGTGACGGCTCTATGTACGTTGTGTGAAGCCGCCTACCAGATATGGGTCTGGCACGTCGCGGCCGATCGGCACGGAGAGGGGAGGATGGAGCCCGGACCGGAGCACGCCGAGCCGATGAGGCCCGGCGTCGAGTCGGGGATCAGGCCTTCAGCGAGCGGACGCGCGCGTTGAGGCGGGAGATCTTCCGCGAGGCGGTATTCTTGGCGAGGACGCCCTTCGACACGCCGCGCATGATCTCCGGCTCGGCGACCTTCAGCGCCTCGGCGGCGGCGGCGGCGTCGCCCGATTCCAGGGCCTTCTCGACGCCCTTGATGAACGTGCGGATACGGCCGCGGCGGGCGCGGTTCACGTCGGTGCGACGCTCGGTCTGGCGAATGCGCTTACGCGCCTGCGGCGAATTGGCCATGTGTGTTCCGTCTCAACGCTAAATCACGAACAGGGCGCGGCTTATAAGGCCTGCGCCCTCACCCGTCAACCATTGGATCGTGCCGGGAAGGCAGGCCTTCCCGGTGGCTGATTCCTAGCGATTCTTGAACTCAGGCGGGCGCTTTTCGACGAAGGCGCTCATGCCTTCCTTCTGGTCCTCGAAGGCGAACAGGGCATGGAACGTCCGGCGTTCGAATCGGACGCCTTCCGACAGGGTGGTCTCGTAGGCCCGGTTGATCGCCTCCTTGACGACGATCACCGAGGGGCGCGACATGTCGGCGATGATGGCGGCGGCCTTCAGCGCCTCGTCGATGAGCTGGTCGTTCGGCACGATGCGGCTGACCAGGCCCGAGCGCTCGGCTTCCTGGGCGTCCATCATGCGGCCGGTCAGGCACATGTCCATGGACTTCGACTTGCCGACGAAACGGGTGAGGCGCTGGGTGCCGCCCGAGCCGGGAATGACGCCCAGCTTGATCTCGGGCTGGCCGAACTTGGCGCTCTCGGCGGCGATGATGAAGTCGCACATCATGGCCAGCTCGCAGCCGCCGCCCAGCGCGAAGCCCGCGACCGCCGCGATCACCGGCTTGCGGGTGCGGGTCACCGTCTCCCAGTTGCGGGTGATGAAGTCCTCGGTGAACACGTCGATGTAGTTCTTGTCCTTCATCTCGGTGATGTCGGCGCCGGCCGCGAAGGCGCGCTCGCTGCCGGTGATGACGGTGCAGCCGATGTCCGGGTTCTTCTCGATGCCCAGCAGCGCGTCGGTCAGCTCGTCCATGAGCTGGGCGCACAGGGCGTTGAGCGCCTTCGGCCGGTTGAGGGTGATCAGCGCGACCTTGCCGCGCACTTCGAAATTGATGGTTTCGTAGGCCATGGAGTTCCTCCCGGAATTGCTTGCCGTCACAGGGCTGGCGAGGGTTTTGGCAGAGCTTGGACCGGTGCGCAAGCCACCCTAAGCAGGTAGGCGCTCGCTAGTCTAAATCGCCCGCGCCAAATGGCTCAACGCGCGCCCGGCAGAGTCGAAGT
>JBKJNE010000298.1:0-9379 GCA_046596015.1 Alphaproteobacteria bacterium | reverse complement strand
CAGGTTTAGCCTGATACCGCAAACGAACTCGGGTTACCCCGCCATCTGCCTCTGAAAATCCCCGAGGACAAAATAGTCCTTCCACTCGTAGATCTCGCCGTTGCGGATGCGGAAGATGCCCATCAGCGGGATAGCGACCTTCTTGCCGGCCATGGTCATGCGGTCGACCCGTTCGGTCATCACCACCTCGCCGTTCTCGGCGATGGCGAGCAGTTCCCAGTTCACGTCCGTCAGCGGGCCCATCGCCTTCAGCATGGCGCGGGACGCCTCGCGGCCGGTGACCGGCGCCATGGGGATGTTGTGGTAGAAGATGTCCTCGGACATCATGTCGCAGGCCTTGTCGATGTCGTTCTCGTTCCAGGCGGCGATGAAGTCCCTGACGATCTGCGTGTTGCTCATCGTGCTCTCCCCATGAATTGCAATCCGAAGCATTTTTAGCATATGTTCCGGAAGGCCAAGTTTGAAAATTTCGTTCAATCGTCAGGGGAGACGGCAGATGACCAACACGCTGATGAACCGGGTGCCGCGCGAGAAACTGTCGCCCGAGCAGCAGGCCGGCTGGGATCATTCCAAGGCGATCTGCGAGGACACCACCATCCTCGAGGTGTTCGCCAACTCGCCCAAGGCGTCGAAGATGTTCGGCCAACATTTCTACAAGGAGCTGTTCTTCGACGGCGACGTGCCGCGCCGGTACAAGGAGCTGGTGCGCTACCGCCTGTCGCTGATCCATGGCTGCCACTACTGCAACCTGAACAACCGCGCGTCGTCGAAGGAAGCCGGCCTGACCGAGGCCGAGCCCGACGCCATGGAAGACTACGAGAACGGCCCGTTCTCGGGCGCCGACAAGGCCGCCATCGCGCTCGCCGAGCAGCTCGCGCTCACCAACATGGGCGGCTCGCTGACCCCGGCGCTGTACGCCCGGCTGAAGGAGCACTTCAGCGACGGCGACATCGTCGAGCTGTCCATGGTCGGCGCCATCCTGGGCGGCATGAACAAGATGGCCTTCGTACTCGACCTGGTCGCCAAGGAGGAATACTGCCCCTTCGTGCCCCAGCGCGCGGCGGAGTAAGCGCTCCTATTTTCGTCATTGCGAGCCGCGAAGCGGCGCGGCAACCCAGAACCGCCGTTGAAGCTGCGCCAACGCCTGGGTTGCCGCGTCGGCTTCGCCTCCTCGCAATGACGGCGATATGATATGAATCTTCCGTGTCGCCCGTGCTGCGGGCTCAGCCGCCGCGGAGCCGGATATTCACGCAAATCATGATCCCAGCCGTCTGCCCGTCCTGAAGCTCGCGCTTCGGGCTTACCGGCGTGCATGGCGGGCGCTGCCGGTGGTGGCGCGGTTCGCGGCGATGCCGTTCGTGCTGCTGCTGATCGTCGAGGGTGGCTTCCGGCACGCGGCGCACGTTGCCGAAACCTGGGTCGACGTCACCATCCTCTCCAGCCTGATGTCGGTGCTGCAGGCCGCGATCCTGACGCCGCTGAGCGTCGCGACCTACCGGCTGTTCATGTTCGGCCGCGAGACGGTGCGCGCCGATACGGTCGACGAGTTTCCGCCCGGGACGGTTCCCGTGCTCGTCCTGTCGGTCGTCTTCGCCGTCGCACTGCTGCCGTTCGGTGACATGCTGACCCTGATGGAGCACGAGACCGCGCTGATGCCCAGCGTGGCGATGGACTACCACGGCTTCGTCGTCGTCGGCGTGCTGCTGGGCGTCGCCCTTGCCGTCCGGACGCTGTTCCTGTTCAACCAGGCGGTCCTGGGCCGCGACCTCAACATCAGCCTCGCGTGGCGCCAGACCAGCTTCAATGGCTGGCGCCTGTTCGGCTTGCTGGCGCTGTGCCAGATTCCGGTCGCGGCACTGCTGCTGCTGATGGGTTCGCTGGCGCTGGAGCCGCTGGGCGGCGAGATCGACTTCGGCGCCTGGCCGGTCTGGGCAGGCCTGCTGGGCCAGGTGCTGGGAACCGTGCTGAGCGATATTCTGCTGGTGACCGCGGCCACCCTGGCTTTCGGCCAACTGACGGGGTTTCCGCTGCAAGGCCGCCAGCCGGCGCAGCCATCGCTGCCGTTCGACGCGCCGCTCTGAAGGTTTCCGCCGCGGCTTTCGGGCGGCAAGGCGATTCCGCCTTGCCTGAAAGCGCTTTAGCGGGGCATCCGCAGGATCGGCTTGATCGTGCGGCCTTCCAGGCTGTCGGCGACGGCCTCGTTGATCTGGTCCAGCTCGTAGAACGTCACCAGCCTGTCGATCGGCAGCAGACCGTCCTGGAACAGCTCCACCAGGTGCGGGATGAACGCGTCGATCTGGCTCTCGCCCTCGATCAGGCCGCGGATGCGGATGCCCTTGCCGAGCAGGTTGCCGAGTCCGATGGTGGCCGTGCTGCCGGGGGGCGGCGCGCCGATGAACCCGCAGGTGCCGCGCGGCGCGAGGCAGGCCACCGCCTGTTCGAACACGGCGGGGATACCGGTGCACTCGAGCGCGTGCAGCGCGCCCGCTCCGGTCAACCGCTTGATCTCGGCGACCGGATCCGTCGCCATAGGATCGATGCCGTGGTGGGCGCCCAGGCTCAGCGCCAGGTCCCGGCGCGCCGGGACCGGATCGACGGCGATGATCGGCTCGCAGCCGATCAGGTTGGCGGCCATGATCGCCGACAGGCCGACGGTGCCGGCGCCGAAGACGACCAGCGCCTCGCCGGGCAGCGGCTCCAGCCCGTTCATCACCGACCCGGCGCCGGTCTGGACGCCGCAGCCCAGCGGCCCCAGCAGCTCCAGCGGCGCATCCCTGCGGACCTTGACCACATTGGTCTGGTTGGCGAGCGCGTGGCTGGCGAAGGACGACTGGCTGAAGAAGTTGCCGAACAGCGGCGTGCCGCCCCGCGTCAGCGTCGGCGTGCCGTCGGGCCGCGCGCCGCTGGCGTTGTGGACGCCGAAGTCATGGCAGTAATAGGGCGCGCCGGCGTCGCAGCTCGGGCAGGCGCCGCACGAACCGTATGACAGCACCACATGGTCGCCCGGCTGCACCTTCTTCACCGCCGATCCGACCGCCTCCACCACCCCGGCGCCCTCGTGTCCCAGCACGGCGGGCTGCGACATCAGGTCGCGGAAGAAAATGTCGGTGTGGCAGACGCCGGTCGCGACGAGGCGCACCAGCACCTCGTCGGGCCGCGGATCGTCGATGTCGATTTGCTCGATGGCGAAGGGGTGGTCCGGTCCTTGCGCGATGGCGGCGGTGATCTTCATGCAGCGATTGTCCCGTCTCTCGGTGGTCGTTAATGGATACCACGCGGCCATGCGGCTTGACTGGTTTTTTGCGCGGCCATAGCGTGAACCGCGCGGCCACGGGAAGCCGAAACGGGGAGAAGACGATGGATGCCATAGCGGGCGCGCCGGGCGACCGGTCCCTTGCCAGCGTCGAGGTTCAGGAGAACCCCTACGAGTATTACGACGTGCTGCGCGCGCAGGCGCCGGTCTATTACGACCCGAGCCTCAAGATCTATATCGTCAGCCGCTACGACCTGCTGATGGAGGCGATTCGCAACACGGACGTGTTCTCCAACATCGGCAGCCAGGCGCCGGCCGAGATGCGCGCGCCGCCGCCCGAGGTGAAGGAGATCGAGAAGCGCGGCTGGCCCAGGGTCAACACGATGGTGACCAACGATCCGCCCAGCCACACGCGCTACCGCAAGATGGTGGATTACGCGTTCACCCCTAGGCGCGTGCGGGCGATGAAGCCCTACATGGACGAGATCGCCAACATGCTGATCGACAAGTTCATCGATCGCGGGCAGGTGGAGCTGATCCACGAATTCGCCGTGCCGGTGCCGCTCTATGTCATCGCCGACCAGCTCGGCGTGCCGCGTTCGGACGCGCCGAAGTTCAAGATCTGGTCCGACGCCTCCGTGGCGCCGCTTGGCCTGATGCTGACCGACGACGAATGGATCGACAGCGCCACCAAGCTGCTGGAGTTCCAGCGCTATTTCGTCGAAGCCCTGGACGAGCGCCGCGAAACGCCGCGCGACGATCTGCTGTCGGCGCTGCTCGAGGTCCGCGACGACGACGGCAGGCCGCTCGACAATGGCGAGCTGCTGTCGATCATCTCGCAGGTGCTGGTGGCCGGTAACGAGACCACGACCAATTCCATCGCCGCCGGCATGACCCTGCTGATCGACAACCCGGACCAGCAGCGAATGCTGCGCGAGGACCCGTCGCGCATCCCGACCTTCGTCGAGGAAACGCTCCGGCTCGAATCCGCGGTGCAGGGACTGTTCCGGGTGGTGAAGCAGGACACCGAGCTGGGCGGCTACGCGATCCCCAAGGGCGCGCGGCTGATGCTGCGCTACGCGGCTGCCAACCGCGACGCGGCCAAGTTCGCCTGCCCGCACCAGCTCGACGTGCAGCGCGGCAACGCGGGCGCGCATCTGGCGTTCGGCGCGGGCATCCATCATTGCCTGGGCGCGCAGCTTGCCCGCTACGAGATGATCGCCGCGTTCGAGGCCATCCTGGCGCGGCTCGACAATCTGGCCTATGCGCCGGCCGGCAACAGCTTCCAGCACCACCCGCATCTGTGCCTGCGCGGGTTGAAGGCGCTGTGGATCACGTTCGACAGGAAGGGATAGAAAGTGAAAGCCGCCGTTTTCCTGGAGCCGGGCAAGCCGCTCGTCATCGAGACAATTCCCGATCCGTCGCCCGATATCGGCGAGGCGGTCATCCGGGTCAAGCATTGCGGCATCTGCGGCACCGACCTGCACGCCACCGAGCGGCATGGCGCGCGCCTGCCGGAGGGCACTGTTCTCGGCCACGAATTCGCCGGCGAGATCGTCGCCATCGGCGATGATGCGCCGGAGGGCTGGAAGGAAGGCGACCGTCTGTGCGCGCTGCCGTTCATCGGTTGCGGCAAATGCCTCGCCTGCTTCCAGGGCAAGCCCTGGCAGTGCCAGGCGAAGCGGATCATCGGCCTGGGGGAAGTCCATGGCGGATTGGCCGAATATACCCGAGTCCACCTCAACGAGGCGATCAGGCTGCCCGCGTCGGTGACCTGGCGGGAAGGCGCGCTGGTCGAGCCGCTCGCTGTGGCGTTGCACGCCATCCGCGGGGTCAGGAACGGTCTGGCGGGCAAGAACGTGCTGGTGATCGGCGCCGGGCCGATCGGCCTGACGACCGTTCTCTGGTGCAGCTTCTTCGGCGCCCGGCACGTCATCGTCAGCGAGCTGGACCGGGGACGGGCGCAACTGTCGCTGAAGTACGGCGCGACCGGTCTCGTCGATGCCGGCGGCGACGTGATCAGCGAGTTCCGTGAGCTGACCGGCGGCGCGCCGGAGCTGATCTTCGAATGCGTCGGTGTCCCCGGCATGATCGCGAAATGTATCGGGTTGGCGCCCCATGGCGGCGAGATCATCGTCGTCGGTTTCTGCACCAAGCCCGATACCTTCATGCCGGGGCTGGCCATGGCCAACGAACTGTCGATCCGGTTCGTTCTCGCCCACGACAAGTCCGACTTCCAGTTCGTCGTCGACATGCTCGCCGCGAACCGCATCGACGTGGAGGGCATGGTGACGGACATCGTCTCGTTCGGCGAATTGCCGGCGGCGTTCGAGGCGCTGCGCACGCCGACCAGCCAGTGCAAGGTGCTGCTGGACCCGGTGCTGTGATGCGCGAGAACGCCCTCAAGACCCTGTGGGCGCAGGGGAAGGCTGCCACCAATTGCTGAATCGCGTCCGACAGCGCCTATGTGGCCGAGGCAATGGCCCATCAGGGCTGGGACACGCTGACCATCGACATGCAGCACGGCCTGATCGGCGTCACCGAGATGCACGCCATGCTGACGGCGGTCTCCGGCTATCCGGTCACGCCGCTGGTCCGGGTGCCGTGGAACGAGCCGGGCGTGATCATGAAGGCGCTCGACGCCGGCGCCTACGGCGTGATCTGTCCCATGATCAACAGCCGCGAGGAATGCGAGCGCTTCGTCGGCGCCTGCCGCTATGCGCCGGATGGCTATCGCAGCGTCGGCCCCAACCGGGCGATCCTCTATGGCGGCCCGGACTACATGAAGAAGGCCAACGAGACGCTGCTGACCTTCGCCATGATCGAGACGAAGGAAGCGCTCGGAAACCTCGAGGATATCTGCGGCACGCCGGGCCTCGACGCGCTGCTGATCGGCCCGTCCGACCTGGGTCTGTCGCTGGGCGGCGAGCCACGCCTCAACGAGACCAACCCGGTCGTCGTCGAGGCCATCGACCGCATCCTGGCGACCGCCAGGCGCCAAGGCCTGCGCACCGCCATCGTCAACGGCACGGTCGAGTACTCGAAGCAGATGATCGCCAAGGGCTTCGATCTGGTGACGGTGGTCTCGGACATGGCGCTGATCCGTGCCGGCGCCGAGATGGCGAGAGCGATGAAGGCTTGATCCTCGGGTTCTCGCCCCTCCGTATTCCCTAGTTGTCACCCCGGAATAAAATCCGGGGTGACAACCCGAGAGAGCGGAAACACCGGCCTAACCTACGGTTCAACCTCCGGCGGCAGCTCGCGGAGCAGGCTGCCATCGACGACGTCGTTGAGGAACATCGCGCCGGGAAGCAGCTTGGCGGTGACCATTTCCTGCTGCACCCGCTCCATCCGCACCGGATCCATCCGCCCGAACGGCACGTCGCCGCCGGGGCCGAACACCAGCGGTTCCATGGCGTTCAACTGTTCCATCTGATGGCCGGCATCCAGTTCCGGGTGGCGCGAGACCAGCAGTTTCACCGTCGCCGTCTTGTCGGCGAACGCCGTCCGCCAGCCTTCGCGGGCGCCGTCGAGGAAGCGCACCAGCGCCTTGCGCCGCGTGGCCAGCACCTTGTCGGTGGTAAACAGGCAGTCGGACGGCATGGCGACGCCGTAGTCCGACGGGCTGAGAATCTGCAGCTCGGCGTCCGGAAAGCCCTCCTTGCGCAGCAGGATCAGCTCGTTGATGGTCGTCACCTGGCTCAGCAGATAACGGTCCTGCAGGAAACCGGTCAGCGTGTCGTCCTGTTTGATCACCTTGAACTCGCCCAAGGTCATGCCCTGCTTCATGGCCATGGCGGCGAATTCGGCCTCGTCGCCGTCCAGCCACAGGCCGATGGGCTTGCCGGCGAGCTGGCGCAGCGAGACGATCCGGTTCCCGGCCTTCAGCACGAAGCGGAAGATGCTGTCCTGCAGCGGCAGCGCGATGATCTTCACCGGCACCGACTTGGCGCGGGCGACGAACATCAGGCTCGACGGACCGATGCCGATGTCGGCGGCGCCGGTCGCCACCCTGGCCAGCGCCGGATGGTCCGGGCCGCCCGGGACGATGGCCACGTCGAGGCCGCGCTGGCTGAACAGCCCCAGCTCCCTGGCGACGATGTAGCCAGCGAACTCGGCCTGGGGCAGCCACTCCAAGTGCAGCACCAGCTTTTCGGACACGGCCGGCGGCAAGGCTTTGGCGATGCTCCATGGGAGCGATGCGCCGGCCATGGCAGCGAGACCGCCGCGCAGGATCGTCCGGCGGCTGGACCCGCTCATTTGATGATCCCCGGATGGACGTTGAGAAGCTGGAACAGGCCCGACTTGTCGTCGGTCCAGACCAGATCGCGGTCCGGCGCGAGCCGTTGCCAGCCGGGGCGCGCCAGCACCGGCGCCAGCGTCGCCGGATCGCGCGCCATCACCACCCACCGGCTGGCATGGTTGATCCGGTCGGATTCTTCGTCGAAGCGGCCGAGCGCGGTGAATCCGCGGTGCTCGGCGAGCGCCGTGAGCACCGGGTTCAGGTTCACGAATTTGTTGGAGATGTTGATCACCACCATGCCGTCCGGCTTCAGCTTGCCGAAATAGATGTCGAACGCCTCCAGGGTCAGCAGGTGCATGGGAATGGCGTCGGAGCTGAAGGCGTCGAGCACGATCAGGTCGAAGCGCTGGCTCTCCCGCGCCAGCAGCAGCCGGCCGTCGCCGGTCAGCAGCCGCGCGCTGGGCCTGCAGTCGGCGAGGAACGAGAAGAAGCGCGGGTTGCGCGCCATCTCCACCACGACCGGGTTGATCTCGAAGAACGTCCAGCGCGCCTCGGGCGGGCCGGAGCAGGCGACGGTGCCGGTGCCCAGGCCGATGGCGGCGATGTCCTGGGCGCGCCCCTGGGCGGCGCGCACGGCGATGACGTCGCCATAGGGTCCGCGCGCGCTGTAGTAGCTGGTCAGCTCGCGGCGCCTGTCCGGGGCGCGGAGTTGGCCGCCATGGGAGGTCGAGCCATTCACCATCAGGGTCATGTCATGCGGCGCGTCATAGAGCACCTTGACCACGCCGAAAAAGTTGCGCTGCTGGTCGAGCGGCGGCTCGGCGAGGCGCGGCGCCATGCTGATCAGGAAAGCGGCGGCGAGGCCGACGGCGAGCCGGATCGGGTTGCCGGCCAGCGCGACGAGACCAACGGCGAACACCAGCCCGATGATCCCGATCACCATCCGGCCATGGTCCTGCGGGGTGAATAGCAGCACGGCCACGGCCACCGCGCCGGCGGCGACGGGGATCGCCACGTCCCGGCCCCAGCGGATATGGCCCGGCGTTTGCGACGGGCGCAGCAGGACGGCCAGCACCAGCGCCAGCGGGTACTCGGTGACGTCGATGAACAGGTTGGGCGCGACCAACGCGTTGAACGTGCCGCCCAGCAGCCCGCCCAGCGCGATCATCAGGTAGAACTCGCTGGAGCGCTCCGGGCCGGGGCGGCTGTCGGCGAGACGGGCGTGGCAGATATAGGCCGACAGGAACAGCAGCACGACCGTCGCGGTCACCATGTCCCAGGCGCGGATCAGCTGCTCGCCGCCGAACATGACGATGATCAGCGGCGCCAGCGCCACCGGCTGCAGCAGCAGCACGAGTCGCATGGGCAGGATGCGCCACCGGGCGAACGCCAGCACGAAGGTCAGCAGGTAGAGCGCCAGCGGCACCACCCAGAACAGCGGCCCGGCGGCGATGTCGGTGGTGATCCGCGTGGTGGTGCCAGACAGCAGGCTGGATGGTACGGCGGCCAGCAGCAGCCACATCCAGCGGCTGCCGGGCTGGCGGGCCGGGGCGGCAACCGCGCTGGCCGATGCCGGGGCACTTACGACGGGCCGGCCAATGACGATGCAAGCCAGGATGATGGCGGCGAACAGGCCGTAGCCGATGGTCCACAGCCGGGACTGGTCCATCAGGCCGATATGGGGTTCGATCAGCACCGGATAGGCGAGCAGCGCGCCCAGGCCGCCCACATTGCTGGCGGCGTAGAGGAAATACGGGTCGTGGGCATTGCGGTGGCCAGTGCGCGAGAACCAGTGCTGCGCCAGCGGCGCGGTGGCCGACAGCGCGAACAGCGGCAGCCCGGCGCCGACCGTCAGCAGGAACAGCACCTGCAGCACCGGCAGG
>JBKJNE010000187.1:0-2955 GCA_046596015.1 Alphaproteobacteria bacterium | reverse complement strand
GAACAGTTCAGCGAAGGTGGGCTCGGCGCTGGTCGGCGCGGTCTGCGCGGTCTGCGAGGTCATGATGTCCGGCGGCCTTGGGTAAGGCGGCGGGATCGTCGGCTTGGTGGTCGGCGGTCGCCGTCGCGATAAGCGTATCGATCAGGGTTTCTGTGACGGTTCCCTCAGCCGGACACCCCGTCCGCCACCCATGCTGTGGGCACTCTCGCCGATCAACTCAATGCCGGCGAGATTGAGGGCGTCTACCACCTTGGTCAGGCTGTCGACGACCCCTTTGACAGTGCCCTGACTGGCCTCCATGCGCTGGATGGTCGGCACCGAGACCCCTGCCATGCCGGCAAGCGTCTTCTGATCGATACCGAGGAGCGCGCGGGCGGCCCGCATCTGCGAGGCGGTGATCACGATACGTATCCGTTCAGGAAATCACTTATCCTGTTTATGATATCTATCGTGATGTTTCAAGTATCATGTCAGATGTACAAGACTGCGTGGACCAACTAGCTGCCATGCGCCGGTCTCACGCCGCGTCGAACTCCAGCGGCAGGTGCCAGGGCTCGATGCGGATGGCGATCGGCACCGGATTGGAGCCCGGCTTGAAGCGCGGGTTGCGGATCACCTCCATCAGCATTTTCGTGCCGATCACCGATTCGGCGCGGGCGAGCTGGTAACCGACGCAGAAATGCGCGCCGAGGCCGAAGCCCAGATGGCCGGCGACGCCGCCCTGGTGGTAGCCCGAGCGCAGCTCCTTCCCGAAATAGTAGTCGTCGCGGAAGATGTCGAACTTGTCGGGATTGGAGAACACGCGGTCGTCGCGGTTGGCGCCGTAGAGCGACACATGCACGTAATCGCCGGCCCTGATGGTCTCGCCGTGCAGTTCGACGTCGTTGATCGCCCGCCGGGTCTGGGCGCCGGCCGGGCCGTGGACCCGCATCATCTCGGCGAAGGCGCGCTCCAGCAGCTCCGGATCGCGCTGCACGGCGGCCCACTGCTCCGGATTGGCGAGCAGCTGATACCAGAGGTTGGCGATGGCCTTGTCGGTGGTCTCGGCGCCGGCCACCAGGATCAGGCTGGCGAACGACTTGATCTCCTGCTTGGTCATGCGCGCGCCGTCGACCTCGGCGTTGGCGAGCCGTGACAGCAGGTCGTCGCCGGGATTCTTTGTCCGCTCGTCGATCAGCGGATCCAGATAAGCATGGTATTCGGCATTGGCCTTCTGGCCCTCGATCCGCAGCGCCGGGCCGCCATTGATGCCGTTCATCATCGCCGGATACCAGGTGTGGAACAGCTCGTGCGCTTCCTGCGGCAGGTCGAGCACGTCGAGGATGACGTTGAGCGGCAGCCTGGTGGCGAAGTCATCGACGATGTCGATCTCGCCCTTCGCCGCGGCCTCGCCGGCGATGCGGCGGGCATGCTTCTCGGTGAACTTGGTGATCAACGCCATGGCGTTGCGCTGGATCGTCGGCAGCAGCGCGGTCAGCCGCATGCCGACGAACTGGGGCGCGACGATGTTGCGCAGCTTGATGTGATCCTGGCCGTCATATTCCATCAGGGTCGGCCCGAACACCGCGCCGATATGCTCGCCATTGGGCGAGGCGGAGAAATTCACCGTGTCGCGGAAGATGTTGACCACGTCCTCGTAGCGGGTCACCAGCCAGGCGCCGTTCGGCAGCTTGTAGGCCGGATAGTGGTCGCGCAGGATCTTCAGCGTTGGATACGGATTGGCCGCGTATTCGGCGCTGCCGAAGACGGTTGGATCGATGGTCGGCTTGGTGGTCGTGCTCATCAACGTCTCTCCCCGGGAACACGGCAGCGTCCCACAGAAGAGGCGGCGTCGGCAATGGCTCAGACGCCCTCGCGAGCCTTGCGCCGGTAGCGCAGGTAGAGCGGCTTGTCGCCCTTGGCCAGAGCCTTGGCTTCGTAGCGGGTCTGCGGCCAGTCATCGGCGCGGGACTGCCAGTCGGCGGCGCGCTCGGCGGTCCATTCGAAATCCTCGCGCGCGTTCATGTGGCGCACGATCCAGTCGCCGTAATCGGCGTGGTCGGTGGCGGCGCGGAACTCGGCGCCGTCGGCCAACGCCCGCGACAGGATATCCAGCCTGTCCGGATTGACGAAACGGCGGCGATGGTGACGCGCCTTGGGCCAGGGATCGGGGAACAGCAGGAAGGCGCGGCCGATGCTGGCCGGGCGGAGCGCGGCGAGCAGCAGGGCCGCGTCGTCCATCCAGACGCGGACATTGTCCAGCTTGTGTCCGGCGATCTCGGTGAGCAGGCCGGCGACGCCGTTCTCGTATGGCTCGCAGCCGATGAAGCCGATGTCGGAGTGCTCGCGCGCCTGCCAGGCCAGGTGCTCGCCCTTGCCGAAGCCGATCTCGAACCAGACCTCGCGCACTGACGGCCCGAACCAGATGCGCGGGTCGATGTTGGCGTCGCCCGCCTCGAGCGGCACCGAGACCGCCGGCAGCAGCCGGTCCATCAGGTCCTGCCGCGTCTGGTTGAGCGCCTTGCCGCGCCGCCGGCCATAGACCCGGCGGACGACGGGAGTGTCGGAGGTCACGATCGGATCAGGCGACCGCGGCGCGGAGGGCGTCGGCCAGGTCGGTGCGTTCCCAGCTGAAGCCGCCGTCGGCCTCGGGCTCGCGGCCGAAGTGGCCGTAGGCGGCGGTGCGCGCGTAGATCGGCTTGTTGAGGCCCAGATGGGTGCGGATGCCGCGCGGGCTGAGGTCCATCACCTCGCCGAGGACGTCGCCCAGCTTGCCCGTGTCGACGTTGCCGGTGCCGTGCAGGTCCACATAGATCGACAGCGGCTTCGACACGCCGATGGCGTAGGAGAGCTGGATGGTGCAGCGGTCGCCCAGGCCGGCGGCCACCACGTTCTTGGCCAGGTAGCGTGCCGCGTAGGCGGCCGAGCGGTCGACCTTGGTCGGGTCCTTGCCGCTGAAGGCGCCGCCGCCGTGCG
>JBKJNE010000152.1:0-5913 GCA_046596015.1 Alphaproteobacteria bacterium | reverse complement strand
CCATCCATGCTGCAACTCACCGGCAAGCAAGGCATGGTGTGGTGGAACCGCAAGGATCCGAAGGCGACCGGGCCGCAAATGGGGCCGTCGCAGTCCGACGTGCCGCCAGTTGCCCTCGCCCAGGTCGCGGGCCAGAGCGTGCCGGCCAAGATCCCCGATTATCTGATGACCATCGCCAGGCGAGTGACGAGCTGGCAGAAAGATGCACGGCTGGTGGCGCTCGAAATTCGCATCTCCGGCGCCGAGCCGTCGACCCGGTTCTATTTCTGGTCGCCCAAGGCACGGCAGGCGCTGTCGGTGATGCCGGACGCGGCGATCGGCTATCAGGTCAATCCGGTCGAGGACTGGAACTACAACACTACGCCGCTGCCGCCTCGCTTCATCGATTTGGCGCAGGCCGCGAGGGTGGCGCGCCAGCACGGCATGAAGGCGATGAACGCCGCCGACCTGCGCGTCTTCGCACCGGACGGGCGCGCGCCGGTGCTGGCCTGGCAGCTTCGGGATTCATCGGGTCCGTGGTACGTGGACGGCCTGTCGGGCGCCTTGCTGGTCGGTGACGTCAGCGGCGACCGGGCGTATCTGGAAGCCGAATGGCAGCGCGCCGCCGCCGGCATGCGCGCGTTCATGAACAGCCTCGATCCGAACGCCAGGCAGCCGCAGGGCCAGGGCGGCGGCGGCAGGCAATGCGGCTTCTCCTATCCGGGCGCGGGCACCGACTACCAGTGCACCGGTCAGGGCGGCAACTGGTCGTGCACCGAATATTACGGCGGCTCCTGCACCTGCTCCGTCTACACGGCCTGCTGATGCGCTGGAGCGCCCTCGCCTTGCTGGCTCTGCTGTTCGCGGGTAGCGCCGTCGCCGAGCCCTACCGCGACGAGATCAACACGGGCGGCCAATGGCAGCCGGGCGACCCGCTCTATGAGGGCGGCGGCACCGAGCGCGATCATTTCGGCACCCAGGGCCGCGGCACCGCGGGCGAGACATGCGTCGGCAACGTCATCCCGGTCGACAGGATCGGCGGCGGCAAGAGCTGGAGTCCGGGCTGCTATGCCATCAGGGGCGACAAGCGCCACGCCTGCTGCGGCTGCATCTCGTCGCCCGACGATCCGTACAGCGTGCGGGAGTTCGTAGCCGAGGGCCTGCCGGTATGCGGCGCCCCGGACCAGCCAGGCATGAGACCGCCGGACGGCAGCAAGAATATCTACCGGGAGTCGAACGACCCCCGCCATCCGAACCCGCCGGGCCATTCGGACATCGAGCGTCTGGCGGAAGCCGTCGACGACTGCCTGCGCAACAGCGTGCAGCCAGGCTGGGGCCTCTGGGATTCTCCCAGCCTGGTCGAGTACTCGGAGGGCATGGCCTATTACGAGGGCGGCAGCGTCTACTACAACCCGGCCACGCTGGGCCGGCTGCCGCTCCAGCGGCAGGCCTTTGCGCTGGCGCGGGCCTATGCCGGCCATGCGATCTTCCTGCGCGACCGCTACCTTCGGCATGGCGAGCCCGGCAAGTACGAGGCGGCGCAGCCGTCGTCTCTCGACACCGACCGCATCGTCGGTTTCGCGACCCGTTGCCTGATGAGCAAGCGCCTGCTCGAGATGCCCATCAACAAGTCGCCGGATGACCCGCGCGTCACTTATGGCATGTCGGTCGGCGACAATGCACCGCGCCTCGACGCCTTCGACAAGGGTTTCCAAGGCTGGCCGCTGTCGCCGCTCTACCGGCCCAAACTGGACCCGGCCCATCGCTAGGCGGCGGTATAGCCGCCGTCCATGACCAGTTCGGACCCGTGCATGTTGCTCGACTCGTCGCTGGCGAGGAAACGGATGCCGGCGGCGATTTCCTCGGGCTTGCCCATGCGGCCGATGGGATGGGCGGCCACCGAGGCGTCATAGGCCGCCTGCGCCGATGGCGCGAAGCCCAGCTCGTGGAACCGCTGGAAGATCGAGTCCAGCATGCCGGTATCGATGCCGTCGGGATGGACCGAATTCACCCGGATCTTGTAGCCCAGCGCGCTGAACTCCATGGCGAGCGCCTTGGTCATCAGCCGTACCGCGCCCTTGCTGGTGCAGTAGGCGACGTTGAACGGCGCGCCGATCAGGCCCGCGTTCGACGACAGGTTCACGATCGACGCGCCACCCTTACGCCGTTCGCCGGCCTTGCGCAGCAGTGGCAGGCAGGCCCGGACGCCGAGATAGACGCCGTCCACATTGATCGCCATCACCCGGCGCCAGGACGCCAGCGTGCTGCCCTCGACGGGCTCGACCACCGATATGCCGGCATTGTTGACCAGGATGTCGAGGTGGCCGCACTGCCGCTCGACGGCGGCGACGGCGGACGCCCAGGCGTCTTCTTCGGTCACGTCGAGGTCGAGCCATTCGGCACCTTGAGGGCGCCGGCCGGCGGGCGTCGACGCGAGGTCGGTGGCGACGACCCGCGCGCCGGCCTCGAGCAAGGCCGCGCAGGTGGCGCCGCCGATGCCGCCTCCCGCGCCGGTGACGAGCGCGACAGTGCCTTCAAGCGATACGGTCATGTGGTGGCGCTCCCCCTTTGATTCAGGCGGAGCCTAGCATCCCGAACAGCGGGGAGCCACGGCCGGTCAGTGGGCGGCGGCGGCGCGGCTGCCCAGGAGCTCGTCGCGGACGCCGTCGATCAGCATCTGGCGGGTGCGTTCGACGATCTCGTTGAGATTGGGGGTGTGGGCGAACATGCCCGCGGCCTTTTCGCGCAGCTCGGCCATGCTGGGCATGGCGGGCACGTGGATGGCATGGAACAGGTCGTCCAGGTCGTGGCGCAGGTGCTCGACCTTCTCGTCGAGCTGGCGGTGCCAGCGGTCGACCAGCTCGGCCAGTTCGTGCTGGACGTGGCCGCGCTTCTCGGCAAGGCGGGTCCGCAGGTCGGCGGCGATGCTCTCGACCTGGAAGCTGGCGGCGAGCTGGCCGGCGGCCTTCTCCACCACCGCGGGCGTCAGCTTCTGGTCGTACTGGATGGCGCGCTCGGACGGCACGCGCAGGTCCCAGACCAGGCCGAGGGAGGCCATTGCGCGCAGCACGTAGTAGCTGATGTCGATCTCGTACCAGCGGAAGCCCTGGCGTACCGAGCCCTGGTAATGGTGATGGTTGTTGTGCCAGCCCTCGGCGAAGGTCAGCAGCGCCAGCCACCAGTTGTTGCGCGACTGGTCGCCGGTCACATAGCGCCGGCTGCCGTGGACATGGGCCAGCGAGTTGATGGCGAAGGTGGCGTGCCAGCAGGCGACGGTCGACCACATGAAGCCGACGATCAGCCCGGACCAGCCGGCCAGCAACCACACGACGAAACCGGACACCAGCGCCGGCAAATAGGGATGCCGCTCGAGCCAAAGCAGTTCGGGATACTTGGCCAGGTCGGGCACGAGGTCAAGGTCGGTCCGGTCATAGCGCGTGCTGAAGATCCAGCCCACATGGGAATAGACGAAGCTGCGCCGCACCGGCGAATGCACATCCTCGACGCCATCCGAATAGCGGTGGTGATGGCGGTGCGTGCCGGCCCACCAGAGGATGCCGCGCTGGGCCGAGCTCTGCGCCAGGAAACCCAGGATGAAGGCCATGACCCGGCTGGTCTTGTAAGTCCGGTGCGAGAAATAGCGGTGATAGCCGCCGGTGACGCCAAACATCCGCGCCGCATAGAGGCCGGCGCACAGCAGGAGGTCGGCCATCGAAACCCCGGTCCAGATGGCGGCGAAGCATGCGACATGCGCCAGCACGAATGGAATGGTGGTGGTCAGCAGGTAGCGTTCTCGATCGGGGGCGCGGTGCATCCGGTAACAGGTCTTCCAGCGGAGAATTGGCTCATGTCCGTGAGAACGCGCCCTCTCGCTGGCGGGCCTCGTGGAGGATCGTTTGATCCGGCCCCTTATATAGGGTCTTCGGCCGTTTTCTCAAAGCGATCTCACGCCGCGGTGGCGCGCGCTCTCGTGCGGAGCCAGTGGATGAGCAGGCCGGTGAGCAGGAGAGCGGCGCCCGCCAGGTCCGCATACAGGTCCGCCGCCAGCAGCAATCCGCCGCCGGCGGTGCACAGCACGCGCTCCAGCGGCGTGGCGGCGCCTCTCGCATAGCCCGTCAGGCCGACGCACAGGCCGACCAGGGCGAAACACGAGGTGCCCGTGACGAGCATGATATCGATCCAGTCCATCACCGTGGACGGTGCGCCGCCGTCCGGCGTCAGCGCCAGCAGTTGCAGGCCGTCCGCTGTCAGGCAGAACATCACCGGTACCAGGAACGCGGGCAGCGTGTATTTCCAGGCCTGCAGCATGGTGCGGAACGGCGTGCCGCCGGTGATGGCGGACGCCGCGAACGGCGCCAGCGCTGTCGGCGGCGACACGTCGGCCAGCACGGCATAGTAGAACATGAACATGTGCGCCGCCGGCTCCGGGATGCCGACGCCGGTCAGCGCCGGGACCAGCATCACCGCGGCGATGATGTAGCTGGCGGTGACCGGCACCGCCGTGCCCAGCACCCACATGGCCAGCGCCGCCAGCAGGATCACGGCCAGCCGGTCGCCGCCGCCCACATTGACGATGATCGACGAGATGGTGAGGCCGAGCCCCGTCAGGTTGACCACCGACACGATGATGCCCGCGCAGGCGCAGGTGGCCAGGATACCAAGCGTCGACAGCGCACCATCGGTCAGCGCCTGGATCATGCGTGTGCTTTGAGGGTCGGGCTCCCTACCCTTGCGCAGCGCCCGGAACGCCTCGACGGCCGCGTATACGGTCGCCGCGGCCATGACCCAGAACACGGTCACCGACAGGCGTCCATCGAAAAGCTCGCCCAGCCCGTGCGCGGCGGCCAATCCAGAGACGCCGTAGATATGGGACACCGCGCCCGCCGCCAGGCCGGCGCCCAGCGCGCGCGGCGTCACCAGCCGGTTTTCGGGACGCACCATGGACAGCACGAAGGCGATGGCCACCGACCAGAACACCGCCATGAACGCCGAGAAGCCCAGGATCAGGAAGACCGCGATCGCCGCCAGCGACAGGAAGTGATAGCCGTAGCGCAAGGTGAGCCGCCACAGCGAGGCGTCCGACGTCTTCACCGCCTTGACGTTCAACTTGCGGGCGTCCGCCTCGGTCATCAGCCAGCACGACAGGTAGTACAGCAGCGTCGGAATCGTGGCGTAGATCAGGATCTGCAGGTAGTCGACGTCGAGGTACTCGGCGATGATGAACGCCACCGCGCCCAGGGTCGGCGGCGACAGGGTCGCGCCGATGCCCGCTGCCGACAGCATGCCGCCCGCGACGTTGGGCGGATAGCCGCTGCGCTTCAGCATGGGCCATGCCAGCGAGGCCAGCGTCACGGTCGTCGCCACGCCCGAGCCGGAGACGGTGCCCAGCAGGAAGCCCGAGGCGACCACGGCGCGCCCGGGCGCCGACGGCGACGGCTTCTTGCCGAACAGGGCGAAAGCCCAGTCTATGAAGAACTGCCCGGCCCCGCCGCGCGCCAGCACGGCGCCATAGATCGAGAACAGGATGATGAAGGTGACGGCCACCTCGACCGGGGTGGAGAACACGCCCTCGAGGGTGAGGAAATTCTGGCCGATGATGCGGTTGAGCGAGAAGCCGCGGTGGTCGAACGGCTCCGGGATCATGGGACCCAGATAGCAATAGGCCAGGAACAGCACGGCAATGGCGGGCAGGATCCAGCCGACGGCGCGGCGCGCGCTTTCCAGCACCAGCAGGATCAGCACGGTGCCCAGCACGATCTCGGCCGCATCCGGCCCATGGACTGGATCTTCGTCAGCCTGGTGCTGTGGACGGCGATCTATCTCTCTATAAACATCGAGGCCTACAAGACACGGCCGACGCGCCCGACGCCGGACGAGATCGTGCTGGGCACCGTGCTGATCCTGCTGGTGCTGGAAAGCGCGCGCCGCGCCGTC
>JBKJNE010000541.1:0-6315 GCA_046596015.1 Alphaproteobacteria bacterium | reverse complement strand
CGATCCGCGTCGTCGCCGACAGTTCGCTCCGGACGCCCCTGGACAGCCGGCTCGTGCGCACCGCCCGCGACGTTCCGCTTTGGCTGGTGACCACCGGGCATGCCGCCGCGCCGCATGGAGGACGCTACACCGCCGCGGGCGCCGAGGTGCTGACCGTGCCGCCGGCCGATGGCGGCCTCGACATCCACGCTGTCCTGCGACTGTTGGCCGAACGCGGCGTCACCCGCGTGCTGGCGGAGTCGGGCAGGGCGGTGGCGGGCAGCCTGCTGCGCGCCGATCTGGTCGACCACATCGCCTGGTTCCGGGCGGCGGCGTTGATCGGCGGCGACGGGGTGACGGCCATCCAGTCGCTCGGCGTCGTCAAGGTCGCCGCCATGCCGCGCTTCATGCCGGACATGCAGGTGCGGCTTGGCCAAGATGTGCTGGAAACCTACCGCCGCAGCACCTATTAATGGCGCCATGTTTACCGGCATCATCACCGACATCGGGCGGGTCCGAAGCATCAAGCCGCGCGGCGACACGCGCTTCGAGATCGAAACCGCCTATGACACCGCCACGATCGAGATCGGCGCGTCGATCGCCTGCTCGGGCGCCTGCCTGACCGTGGTCGACAAGGGCGACGGCTGGTTCGCCGTCGACGTCTCGGCCGAAACCCTCGCCAAGACCAATCTGGGCGCCTGGGCCGAAGGCACACCGATCAACCTCGAACGCTCGCTGCGCCTTGGCGACGAGCTGGGCGGGCACATCGTGCTCGGGCACGTGGACGGGGTCGGCAGCGTGGCGAGCGTGGCGCCCGAGGGCGACTCCCTGCGGTTCCGCTTCGAGGTGCCGCCCGAGCTCAGGTCGTTCGTGGCCCAGAAAGGCTCCATCACCGTCAACGGCGTGTCGCTCACCGTCAACGAGGTCGACGGCGCCAGCTTCGGGGTCAACATCATTCCGCACACGCAGCAGATGACCACGTTCGGGAAAATGGCGGCCGGCGACCGCATCAATCTGGAAGTCGACGTGCTCGCGCGCTATGTAGCGCGGCTGAACGAACGGGAGTAGGGCATGGACCGTCATCCGGGTCTGTCGGGCATCGAAGAAGTCATCGACGACGCGCGCAACGGGCGCATGTTCATTCTGGTCGACGACGAGGACCGAGAAAACGAGGGCGACCTCGTCATTCCCGCGCAGATGGCGACGCCGGACGCGGTGAACTTCATGGCGACCCATGGCCGCGGCCTGATCTGCCTGGCGCTTGGGCGCGAGCGTATCGAATCGCTCGGCTTGCCGATGATGGCGACCGAGAACCTGTCGCGGCACCAGACCGCCTTCACCGTGTCGATCGAGGCGCGCCAGGGTGTCACCACCGGTATCTCGGCGCGCGACCGCGCGCGCACCATCTCCGTCGCCATCGACCCGACCAAGGGCGCGGGCGACATCGCAGTGCCCGGCCACATCTTTCCGCTGATGGCGCGCGACGGCGGCGTGCTGGTGCGCGCCGGCCATACGGAAGCGGCCGTCGACGTGGCGCGGCTCGCCGGCCTGATCCCGGCCGGCGTGATCTGCGAGGTGATGAACGACGACGGCACCATGGCGCGGCTGCCCGACCTGATCGCCTTCGCCCAGCGCCACAACTTGAAGGTCGGCACCATCGCCGACCTGATCGCCTACCGCCGCAAGCACGACAGCCTGGTCGAGTGCATTTCCGAAACCTCGATCGACAGCGTCTATGGCGGCGAGTGGCAGATGAAGGTCTATGCCAATACCGCTGAGTACGCCGAGCACGTCGTGCTGATCAAGGGCGACATCCGCGGCGACGAGCCGGTCGCGGTGCGCATGCACCTGCTCGACACGTTCGCGGACATCGTCGGCGACGTCACTGCCCGCCCGGGACAGCTTCACAACGCCATGAAGAAGATCGGCGAGATCGGCCGCGGCGTCGTCGTCATCCTCACCCGCATCCAGCCCACCGTGCTGTCGCGCGCCGTCGCCGCGCGTTCCATGCGGCCGGGCGGCACGCCGTCGCCGCGCCTGCTCGACTACGGCATCGGCGCGCAGATCCTGCTCGACGTGGGCGTCAAGGACATGGTGCTGCTGTCCAACACCCATCACACCATCGTCGGCCTGGAAGGCTATGGCCTGACGGTGGTCGACCAGATACCGCTCGAGGTCGAGAGCGCCGATGTCCACTAAACTCCATCTGCTGGTCGTCCGCGCGCCGTTCTACCAGGACATCATCGCCGAGCTGACCCGCGGCGCCACGCTCGCGCTGGACGCGGCGGGTGCCACCTACGAAATCATCGACGTGCCGGGCGCGTTCGAGATCCCGGCCGCTATCGCCATGGCGGAAGCCTCGGTGACCCGGTCCTATGACGGCTACGTGGCGCTGGGCTGCGTCATCCGCGGCGAGACGACCCATTACGACTATGTCTGCGGCGAGAGTGCGCGGGGCCTGCAGGAGCTGGCGTTCCGCGACCGCCTCGCCATCGGCTTCGGCGTGCTGACCTGCGAGACCGGCGAGCAGGCCTGGGCCCGCGCGTCCGTCGACCGCAAGAACAAGGGCGCGGACGTGGCCCATGCGGCACTGCGGATGATCGAGCTGAAGCGGGAACTCGGTCCGGCATGATGGCCGAGAGCACCGCTCCGAAGGACAAGGGCGGCTCGCGCAGCGCCTCCAGGCTCGCCGCCGTCCAGGCGCTCTATCAGCTCGCCTCCACCGACGAACCGGTTCCGGCCCTGGTGATTTCCGAGTTCCGCGCCTGGCGGTTCGGCAAGGAGATCGACGGTGACATGTATGCACCGGCCGACGAGGCGCTGTTCGCCGATATCGTCAACGGCGCCTGGGAGCGCCGTGCCGTGGTCGATGGCCATATCGAGGCCGCCCTGACCGGCACTCGCACCATGGAGCGTCTGGAGCGGCTGGTGATGGCCGTGCTCCGCGCCGGCGCTTACGAGATGATCGCCCGGCCCGATGTGCCGACGGCGGTGATCATCAACGAGTACATGGACGTGGCCCACGCCTTCTTCACCGGCAAGGAGCCGGGCTTCGTCAACGGTGTCCTCGACAACGTGTCCCGGCAGGTCCGTTCCGGGCCGGCCCGCTGAGCGGCCGCCATGCCGGGCGACACGCGGCGTCTTGGTGAATTCGAGCTCATCGCCGAACTGTTCGCGCCGCTGGCCGCGCCCGGCGGTTTCGGACTGACCGACGACGCCGCCATTATCACGCCACCAGCCGGAAACGACGTCGTCATGACCAAGGACATGATGGTGTCCGGGGTGCACTTCCTGCCGGACGACCCGCCGGACCTGGTGGCGCGCAAGCTGCTCAGGGTCAACCTGTCCGATCTGGCCGCCATGGGCGCCGCGCCCCACGGCTATGCGCTGGGGTTGAGCCTGCCGCCGGAGATCGGCGACGGCTGGCTGCGGGCGTTCGCTGCCGGGCTCGCCGCCGACCAGCGTGAATTCGGCATCGCGCTGCTGGGCGGCGACACGACATCCACGCCGGGCCCGCTGACCCTGTCACTCACTGCCTTCGGCTTCGTCCGGCAGGGACGGCTGCTGCGCCGCTCGGGCGCGCATCCCGGCGACGCGGTGTTCGTCACCGGCACCATCGGCGACGCGGCGCTGGGGCTGATAGCCCGGCGCGGCAAGCTTGCCGACCCGGACGGCTTCCTGGCCGACCGCTACAGGCTGCCGCGGCCGCGCCTCGCCGCTGGCGCCGCCCTGGCGGGCATTGCGTCTGCTGGTCTGGACGTTTCGGATGGGCTCGTCGCCGACCTCGGCCACCTGTGTTCGGCGTCGCGCGTGGGGGCCGTGATCGAGGCCGCGCTCGTGCCCTTGTCTTCGCAGGCGCGGCGATCGATCGAGCGCCGTCCTGCCTTGATCGGCGCCGTGCTGGCCGGAGGTGACGACTACGAACTGGTCTTCAGCGTCCCGCCGGACGCGGTCGGGGCGCTCGAGCGGGGGATACCGGGCGCCGGCGTGGCGGCGACCCGCATCGGCCGGATCGTCGCGGGCGAGGGGGTTCGGGTGCTCGACGCGACAGGGGCTGACATCACCCCGGACAATCCCGGTTTCCGGCATCGCTGAAAGTATTTCAAATTGTTTTCAATGATTCGAAGCGGTTGCGCGGCATCTGCCGGTTTTGAACGCCGGTAAGCCGATTCCGGGGCGTTTTGCGGGTGGCCTCGCGGTCAAGGTCCCGAATTGTGACTAGAAAGTGCCAGAATCATGGGGTTGGCGGGCTGATTCGTCGCGAGATTCGTTGTGCGGGCGCAAAATGTTGCCTACTATCCATCCCCGTAGGACTGGGCTCAAAAGATCAGTAATGACCGAGTACGAACAAGTGGGCGAACTGGAAGGGATCAAGCGCAAGTTTGGCGCGTTCGTGAGAACGCGCGGCTTCGCGCACTTCGGATTCCACCTTTACACCGTCTGGAATGACGGTGAGTGCCCAGATATCACGCTGACGAGCCTGTCCATCGTCGATCAGCCCGGTTACCTGGCCCGCATGGCCACCGTTCTGGCGCCCCTGTCCATCGGTGAGTCGATGGGCCGCGGCGCTTTCTGGTGGTCGGACCCGGCTGGCAGCCAGTCGCCGGTCCTGGTGCTGCCCTATCGCGGCGGCGACGATGAAAAAGCGCTGCTGACCCTGATGCCCCACGCTCTGGGCGAGGTCGCAACCGGCGACCTGCTCGACCGGGGCCGCGAATTCTACGATCTGGCCTCGCAGGCCCTGAAAGCGCACGGCTTCATTCCGCCGGTGCCGCAGCTGTCGGAAGAAGAGAAGTGCTGCTTGAGGCTGCAAGCCGAAGGTGCCGTCACGCCGGCCCGGCTGAAAGCCTACGGCATGATGACCGACGATTTCCGCCGCCACATGCGTACCTCTACGAAAAGTCTCCGCGCGCAGAACGAAGTCCACGCGGTTGTCATCGCGCTTCGCCTGCACTTGATTTCTCCTGAGATCGGATAAACCCATGGAGATCCTGGAGTACATCGAACGTTCAAATGCCGCCCAGTCGCGGGATGAGGCTCTGGTCCTCTTCCGTCAGGTGGTCGGCCAGTATGGTTTCGACCGGGTGATGTATCACAGCACCCGCGCGGTTGGCGAAGGCGAGGAAGAAGGCTCCTCGGTCGTGCTGACTAACTACCCCAACGACTGGCTCGGCCAGTATGCATCGAAGCGCTGGGACAAGTTCGACCCGGTCGTGCGCTACGGCATCGTCGCGCCGCGCCCGTTTTGCTGGGACGCGCTGCCCAAGCACATGCATCTGACCAAGCAGCAGTGCTTCCTGATGGAAGGTGCCGTTGACGCCGGCCTGAACGACGGTGTCGGCATTCCGCTTCACGGCCCCCGCGGCGAAAGCTCGGGCGTCGGCCTGGCCAGCACCTCCGGCCATACGGATGCGCCGCGTCATCTGGGCGTGCTGAACGCCCTGGTGCATCAGTTCCACCTGAACTACTGGTCGTTCGAGGAGCCGGGCAGCCGCGATCAGATCGCTGTGTCGCTGACCGCGCGCGAGCGTGAAGTTCTCCACTGGTGCGCCCAGGGCAAGAGCAACTGGACGATCGGCGAGATCATCGGTATCTCCGAGCACGGCGTCGAGTTCCATGTCCGCAACATCCTGAAGAAGCTGGATGTGGACAGCCGCATCACCGCCGTCGTCAAGGCGCTGCATTTCGGTCTGATCCTGCCGTAACGGTATCGCCACGAGTTTTGAGCCGAAGGCCGCGACGAACCCCGTCGCGGCCTTCGCGTTTTCATGACCAGCAGCTGACAGGAACGTGGGAAGATGCTGCCCCGGCGATGAGCCATCGGCATCGGGCGGTTTTCACAAAGCTGCTGCATCTCGGCCCCAGTTTATTCTAGTTCAAGTTTTATCTATCTCCGGGTAAAGACCGTCCAAACAGCTTCCAGCGGTTCGAACGCGTTACGCCTGGGTCGAAACTCCATTTAATTTCAAGGCGTAAGTAGATTTTCGCAAAACCCTACGGAGTACCGTAGGTGTGGCGCGTTCGCCAGCGGGGTAACCTCATCAGGCTTCAACCCGTAACCTGATGATAGAGCCATGATCGATTGCATAACCTGCGAAACAGCCCACCTCTTCGGCGATGCGGTCGCATCGCAGCATCGCCTTCGTTACAAGGTGTTCATTCAGCAGCAGGGCTACGACGTCCCGAGCTATCGGGGCATGGAGTTCGACCAGTTCGACACGCCGGCTGCCACGTATCTGACGTATCGCGACAAGCAGAACGTCGTGCGCGCCGTCACCCGCGTGAGCCCCACCAGCATGCCCTACATGCTGGAGGATGTGTTCCCGGACATGGTCA
>JBKJNE010000533.1:0-9065 GCA_046596015.1 Alphaproteobacteria bacterium | reverse complement strand
GACCACGGCTTCGCCAGTAGTGGCGCTTGCGCCATCGCCGCGGGCACGCATGAGCATGTCCAGTTCATCGAAGGAGCCGGGGTCGAGGAGGAGGTCGATGCGCTCGCGGGCGGTGAGTTTGCCGCGCGCGTGCTGCGCGTCGATGCGCACCTGTCCGCCGCCCAGACGGGCCTGGGCGCGGCGCTTTTCCAACTCCTGCAAGATTTCCTGCATGGTGGGATACCCCCAACGATTGATTGTCGATTATGGAGAGACCGGTCCGGCGACCGGCAATTCGGTGGCGACGATACAGCAAGGTTCTCTGCTTTGTAACAGACTCCCGCACCTGCGGCATAGGTCGTTTGGCGGGTGCCGGACCGGGCGAAAACTCAAGGCGCCCGGGCGGTCAGCCGCTTGCCAGCCGCGCGAAATCGGCCGCGTCGAGCAGGTCCTGGCGCAGCGCCCGGCGGAATTCCACCGCCTCGTCATCGGCGCCCCAGAGGGATTCCTGCCAAAGCTCGTCGATCTGGCTCAGCGCGAACGCCTCGCCGGCGCTGATCCTGTTCTCGATGACGGCCATGGCGAGCACGACCGACCCCGTGCCGTGGGTGAGCTTGCTGACGCCCACCATGGTGAAGTCGTCATAGGCGTCGAGGTGCAGCCGCGCCGCTTCGACCAGCCCCGGCTCCTGTTCGATGGGCACGATCCCGGTGGTGACCAGGAAGCGCAGTCCCAGATGCGTTGCCGCCCAGTCGAGCAGCGGCTGCCATCCGGCATCCTGCCGGGCGCGCAGTTCGGCCGGCGCGTCCGCCCGGTAGCACAGCAGGTCGGTCGCCGCATAGCCGGCCACGTCGGCGACGATCTCGCCGCGCCGCGAGGCCATCAGGTCGATGGTGGCGTTGGCGAGCCCGGTCATCGCCATGGTCCGGGGCCTCACCTCGTCCTGCTGCGCGTCCCACTCGGCGGCGATCCGTTCCGCCAGCGCCCGTGTGGGCAGCACCAGCGGCGCGCGGGCGGGCGTGCGGATCGGCCTGCCGTCCAGTCGCGCGGCAAAGCCCTCACCGTCCGGAACGACGGCGACCTGCTTGTAGAACCGCTTCACGCAACCGGCTCCCAGAGGCTGCCCAGCCAGGGCGACAGGCCGGCATAGTCGTCCAGCACATGCCGGGCGCCGGCGTCGGCCAGTTCCTCGGCGGAATGATAGCCCCAGGACACGCCCAGCGGATGGATGCCGGCATTGCGCGCCATGCGGATGTCGAAGACGGTGTCGCCGATCATCACCGTGTCCTCGCGCCGCGCGCCGGTCGCGCGCAGCGCGTTCTCCAGCATGCCCGGATGGGGCTTGCCGGGCGCGTCGTCGGCCGTCTGCAGGGTGACGAAAAGGTCGCGCAGGCCGTGCAGGTTCAGCGTGCTGGCGAGCCCGCGCCGGGACTTGCCGGTGGCGATGCCGAGCAGGTAGCCGGCGCCCGACAGCGCCGAAAGCGCCTCGCGCACGCCGGGAAACAGCGGCTCCGCATGAAGCGGGTCGTGGCGCAGATGGCCGAAGGCGTCCTTGTAGGACTCGGCCAGGGTGACGTGGGCGTCCCGGTCGAGGTGCGGCACCAGCGCCTCGATGGCCTCCACGAGCCCGAGGCCGACCACGCGGCGCACCGAATCCAGGTCCGGGCAGGCCATGCCATGCTGGTCGAAGGCGTGGTTCATGGCGGCGAAGATCATGTGCTGGCTGTCGACCAGCGTGCCGTCGCAGTCGAACATGACCAGCCGCGGGTCAGTCATCGTCGAACAGGTCTCCGCGCATGTCGGTATCGAACTCGAACAGCTTCCACGTCTCGCGCATATGCGGCGGCAGCGGCGCCGTCACGTTGACGGTGCCACGCACCGGATGGGGAATGACGATGTTGCGCGCATGCAGGTACAGCTTGCTGGAGAGGCCGTCGCGGAAGCAATCCTCGTTGCCGTACTTGCCATCGCTGACGATGGGCGTGCCGAGCTGGGCGCAGTGGACGCGGAGCTGGTGGGTGCGTCCGGTCACCGGCCGCAGGGCCAGCCACGACAGCGCGTTGCCGGCGGCCTCGACCACCTTGTATTCGGTGATCGCCTTCTGGCCCTTGTCCCCCGGCCGGACCCGCTCGTCCTCCTCGCCGTCCTTTTCCATGATCGAGATGATCTCGCCCTCGTTGGGCACGGGAACGCCGGTCACCAGCGCCCAGTAGGTTTTTTTGGTGGTGCGGTCCTTGAACGACTTGGCCAGCGCGGCGGCGGCCAGGCGCGAGCGGGCCAGCACCAGCACGCCGCTGGTGTCCTTGTCCAGCCGGTGCACCAGCCGCGGCCGCTCGGAGGCACCGAAGCGCAGCGCGTCGAGCATACCGTCGAGGTGCTTGCCGATGCTGGTGCCGCCCTGCACGGCAAGGCCCGGCGGCTTGTTGATGACGATGACGTGCTCGTCCTTGAACAGCACCGTGTCCTGCAGCATCTGGACGTCTTCGCTGCGCGGCGGTGGCGGCGGCGCTTTCTTCATCGGCAGCGCCATCTCGCCCATCGGCGGGATGCGGATCTCGTCGCCCGCCGTCAGCCGGTAATCCGCCTTGGCGCGCTTGCCGCCGACCCGGATCTGGCCGGTGCGCAGCAGCTTCTGCAGGTGGCCGAACGACAGCGCCGGGAAATGCTGCTTGAACCAGCGGTCGAGCCGCTGGTCGGCGTCGGCCGGCTTGACCGATATGGTTTGCACGCCACTCATCACGAAATTCCAAACGTCCAGCCCTCGAAGCGGCGGACCCTATCCGATAAGCCCGGCGGATTCCACAGTGAGGGATCGGGAGACAGATGTCGGAGAGCGGTGGAGATGATCAGGGCGTCGGTCATATCGTCGGTAAGTTCAAATACTTCATTGTTCAATATTGGCTGAGAACCGAACTGCTTCAGCACCCGGTTCAGCCGCTCAAAGCCGCGAACCTTCCCTGCTCCTCCACCCGCCATGCGCACGAAGGCCGTGGGAAAAGCTTCCACCAGCACCAGCCTCGCATCCTCGACCGTGTCGAACGGCCAAACCGCCACGCCGTCGTGCTGCCGGAGCAGACGAAGGAACCGCATGCCCGACAGCGACGACTTGCCCACCTGCCGCGCGCCGACAAGGTTGAACACGGATTCGGCCGTGCCAACCCCCCGCTCACCAGTGAGCGCCTCGACCACCCGCAGGCGGCGGGCGTAGGACGCGCCGGTCACCGCACCGCGCCGGAAGTGGTGATGCAGCGGCTCCACGTCGGCGAGGCCGCCGCCGAACAGGCCGTCGTCGGCGGCGCACAGCGCCTCGACCAGTTCCCAGAACCCGGCGTGATCCGCCGGATCGTCGGCGAAGCCCGGGAAATAGGCCTGCCGGTCTTCCCACGGAAAGCAGAACGAGAAATCGAGGCCACACAGCACGCGCCGCTCCGCTGCTTGCGCCAGCAGCCAGTCCGCGAAATCCGGCCGGGTCCACGGACCGCCAGCCGGATTGGGGTCCAGCGCCGGCGGGCCCTGCCCCGGCTCGCATATCGCCGCCTGCAGCCGCTTCACTCCGGGACCGCGCTCGCCCGACCAGTCGACGCCGACGAACAGGTCGAACGGCGTCACTGCTGGCCGGCCTCGCGCGCCTGCCGTTCGGCGCGCCGCTTGGCCCAGTATTCCAGCCGCTTCTGGATGTCGCGCTCGAAGCCGCGCTCGACGGGCCGGTAGAACTGCCGCCTCGGCATGTCCTCGGGGAAATAGTTCTGGCCGGAGAAGCCGTCCTCGGCGTCGTGGTCGTATTCGTATCCCTTGCCGTAACCCAGCGTCTTCATCATCCGCGTGGGCGCGTTGAGAATGTGCATGGGCGGCATCAGCGAGCCGGCCTCGCGGGCGGCGGCGTTGGCCATCTTCTGGGCCGTATAGACCGCGTTCGACTTGGGCGCGGTGCCCAGGTAGATGACGGCCTGGACAATGCCGAGCTCGCCCTCGGGCGAGCCGAGGAAGTCGTACATGTCCTTGGCGGCGAGCGCCTGGACAAGCGCCTGCGGATCGGCCATGCCGATATCCTCGGCGGCGAAGCGCACCAGGCGGCGGGTGATGTAGAGCGGGTCCTCGCCCGCCGTGAGCATCCGCGCCAGGTAGTACAGCGCCGCGGCCACGTCCGAGCCGCGCAGGCTCTTGTGCAGGGCGCTGATCAGATTGTAGTGGCCTTCCTGCGCCTTGTCGTAGATCGGCGCCCGGCGCTGCACCACGTCGGCGAGCGCGGCGGTGTCCAGCGGTTTGGCATCGGACCCCAGCGCCGCCACCTCCTCCACCATGTTGTAGAGGAACCGGCCGTCGCCGTCGGCCATGGCCTTGAGCGCCACGCGCGCATCCGGCTCCAGCGGCAGGGGATGGCCGGTCTCGGCCTCGGCCCGTTTCAGCATGATCTCCATGGCCGCGTCGTCGAGGCGGCCCAGCACCATGACCTGGGCGCGCGACAAGAGCGCGGCGTTCAGCTCGAAGGACGGGTTCTCGGTGGTCGCGCCCACCAGGATGACGGTGCCGTCCTCCACATAAGGCAGGAACGCGTCCTGCTGGGAGCGGTTGAAGCGGTGGATCTCGTCGACGAACAGCAAGGTGCCCTTGCCGTCGCGGCGGCGCGCCCTGGCGGCGTCGAACACCTTGCGCAGATCGGCCACGCCGGAGAACACCGCCGACACCTGCTCGAAATGCAGATCGACCTGATCGGCGAGAAGGCGGGCGATGGTGGTCTTGCCGGTGCCGGGCGGGCCCCACAGGATCAGCGACGCCATGCGCCGCGCCGCCAGCATGCGGCCGATGGGAGCGGCCGGGCCGAGCAGATGATCCTGCCCGACAACGTCCTCGATGCGCCGCGGCCGCAGCCGGTCGGCGAGCGGGCGCGGCGCCGACGCCTCGAGCCCGGCGGTCTGGAACAGGTCTGACATCGGTCTAGTGTAGGGTGGAGACCCTACTGGCGGAAGGTCCCCGTGATCAACTGCTCGCCGCGCTTCACCTTGACGTCCATCGCGCCTTTGTAGCCGGTCCAGGTGGCGTTGAGCTCGGCCACCGATCTGACCGGCTTGTTGTTGATGGAGACGATGTAGTCGCCGGGCCGAAGGCCGGAACGATGCGCGGCGCTGCCGCGCTCGATGGCGAGGACGATGACGCCCTTGTCCATGATGTCGAGCTGCAATTCGTCGGCCAGGGCGGGCGACATGTTCGCCACCTTGGCGCCAGCGAACAGATGGCCCTTGGGCAGCATGGTTTCGTCGCGCCTGGGAATTTCCGGCGCGGCGATCAGCGGCACGCCGAGCGTCACCATCCTGCGGTCTCGCATGACCCTGATCTGGACCTTGCCGCCGACGGAATGGGTCGCCAGGAGCGAGATCATGCTGGCGGGATCGTCGACACGCCGCCCTTCGAGTTCGGTGACCGCGTCGCCGACCTGCAGGCCCGCCTTGTCGGCCGGGCCACCCGGGTACACCGCGTTGATCAGCACACCGCCGGGCCGGTCCAGGCCCAGGGATTCCGCCAGGTCGCCGGTGATTTCCTGCCCCGTGGCGCCGAACCACGGCCGCAGCACCTTGCCGCCGTTTTCCGACGCATCGACGATGCGCTTCACCATGTTGGCGGGGATGGCGAAGCCGATGCCCGCATAGCTGCCGGTGGGCGAGAAGATCGAGGTGTTGATCCCGAACAATTTGCCGTCGAGGCCAACCAGCGCGCCGCCGGAGTTGCCCGGATTGATGGCGGCGTCGGTCTGGATGAAGAACTCGTAGTCGCCGGCGGCCGAACGGCTGGCGCGTCCCACCGCCGAGACAATGCCTTGTGTCACGGTCTGCCCGATGCCGAACGGGTTGCCGATGGCGAAGGCGACGTCGCCCACCTCGATCGCGTCCGAATTCCGCAGCGGCAGGAAGGGAAGCCCGGCCGACTCGATCTTGAGCACCGCCAGGTCGAGGCGCGCATCGTCCGCGACGACCTTGGCCTTGAACTCGCGCCGGTCGTTCAGCACGACGAATATCTCATCGGCGCCGTTAATGACGTGGTGATTGGTGACGACGACGCCGTTGGCACGCACGATGACGCCCGAGCCAAGCGAGTTCTGCTGCTTCCTTTTCTCCTGCGGCTCGTCGCTGAAGCGGTCGCCGAAGAACTGCCGGAAGAACGGGTCGTCGAAGATCCGGTTGCCGCCGGCCTGCACCATCTTGGTGGTGTAGATATTCACCACGGCGGGTGCCACGCGCTTCATCAGCGGCGCGTAGGAATATTCAATCACGGAATTGTCGGTGGGGACCACCTTGCGCACCGGTTCCGGCGAGGCCAGCGGCGCGGGCGGTTCGGCGTCCGGTTGGGGCGGGCCGAGTTGTGCGACGCTTGCGCCAACCGCACCGCCGACCGCCAGAATGACCAACACCGCCAGTGCGCCGCGCCAGCCCGAAACCCATCCGCTCATGCGTCCGTCACCCTCTCGAATGTTCCGCTTCTATGTAGGAGGCCGGTTCCCCAAACGCAAAGGGCAGCCGGTGAGGGCTGCCCTTCGTTGAATTTCCAGAGGGACCAGGCTTACGCCGCGTCCTCGTCGTCCTCGTCGCGCGCCTCGGCGGTCGGGCCCGCGTCGGTGCCCTTGGCCTCGGGATCGCGGTCGACCAGCTCGATGATCGCCATCGGCGCGGCGTCGCCATAGCGGAAACCGGCCTTCATCACGCGGGTGTAGCCGCCCGCCCGGCCCTCGTAGCGCTCGGCGATGGTCGAGAACAGCTTGTCCACCACCTTGGCTTCGGGGATCCTGGACGCCGCCTGGCGGCGGGCGTGCAGGCTGCCGGCCTTGCCCAGCGTGGTCAGCTTCTCGACGTAGGGCTTCAACTCCTTCGCCTTGGGCAGCGTGGTCTTGATCTGCTCGTGCTTGAGCAACGACGTCGCCAGGCTCTGCAACAGCGCCTTGCGCGACGACGAGTCGCGATTGAGTTTCCGTCCCGACATACCATGGCGCATCGCGCTACTCCCGAATGACCGGCCTAGGGCCGATCAGTATTCACTTTCCAGTTTCTTCGCCAGTTCCTCGATGTTCTCCGGCGGCCAGTTGGGCACTTCCATGCCCAGCTTCAGCCCCATCGAGGACAGCACTTCCTTGATCTCATTGAGCGACTTGCGGCCGAAGTTCGGCGTGCGGAGCATCTCCGCCTCGGTCTTCTGGATGAGATCGCCGATATAGACGATATTGTCGTTCTTCAGGCAGTTCGCCGAACGCACCGACAGCTCGAGCTCGTCGACCTTGCGGAGCAGGTTCCGGTTGAACTCGGGCTCCTTCTCCTCTTCGCGGCGCACGACTTCGCGCGGCTCCTCGAAGTTGACGAACAGCTGCAGCTGGTCCTGCAGGATGCGCGCGGCATAGGCCACCGCGTCCTCGGGACCGATGGAGCCGTCGGTCTCGACGTCCATGGTCAGCTTGTCATAGTCGAGAACCTGACCCTCGCGGGTGTTCTCGACCCGGTAGGACACCGACATGACCGGGCTGTACAGCGCATCGACCGGAATGAGGCCGATCGGCGCGTCGTCCGGGCGGTTGCGGTCCGCCGGCACGTAGCCCTTGCCGTTGTTGACGGTCATTTCCATGTTGATCTCGGCGCCGTCGTCCAGCGTGCAGATCACCAGGTCCGGATTGAGGATCTCGATCGAGGCGTGCTCGCTGATGTCGGCGGCGGTGACCTGACCAGGACCCTTCGCCTTCAGCGACAGACGCTTCGGCCCTTCCACATGCATTTTCAGCGCCAGCGCCTTGATGTTCAGCACGATGTCGGTCACGTCCTCGCGGACGCCCGGGATCGAGGAGAACTCGTGCAGCACGCCCTCGATCTGGATGGCGCTGACGGCCGAGCCCTGGAGCGAGGACAGCAGCACGCGGCGCAGGGCGTTGCCGAGCGTCAGGCCGAAACCGCGCTCGAGCGGCTCGGCGACGATCGTCGCCTTCGTCTTGGCGTTGGTCCCCGGCTTGACCTCGAGCTTGTTCGGCCGAATCAGTTCCTGCCAGTTCTTCTGTACTACCACCGTTAGACCCCTTGTTAAGGTCAAGCGCCCCGGTGGGGCGCTATAATCCTGGATGTTCCGCGTGCCTTCAGGCTTAGACGCGGCGACGCTTGGGCGGGCGGCAACCGTTATGCGGAATCGGTGTCACGTCCTTGATCGACGTGATCGTGAACCCCACGGACTGCAGCGCACGGAGCGCCGATTCACGGCCCGAACCGGGACCGCTGACTTCGACTTCCAGCGTCTTCATGCCGTGCTCCTGCGCCTTGCGGCCGGCGTCTTCGGCGGCCAGCTGGGCGGCATACGGCGTGGACTTGCGCGAGCCCTTGAAGCCTTGCGCGCCCGCCGAGGACCAGGCGATCGTGTTGCCCTGGTGATCGGCGATGGTCACCGTCGTGTTGTTGAACGTGGCGCTGACATGCGCGACGCCCGACGTGATGTTCTTTCGCTCGCGGCGTTTGACGCGGCCGGTATCGGTTGCCATGGCGCTCTGTCCTTACTTCTTCTTGCCGGCGATGGGCTTCGCCTTGCCCTTGCGCGTCCGTGCGTTGGTGCTGGTGCGCTGACCGCGTACCGGCAGGCCGCGGCGGTGACGCAGGCCGCGGTAGCAGCCCAGGTCCATCAGCCGCTTGATGTTCATCGCCACTTCGCGGCGCAGATCGCCTTCGACGGTGTAATCGCTGTCGATGCTCTCGCGGATGTGGATGACCTCGGAGTCGGTGAGTTCGTTGACGCGGCGCTCGGCCGGGATGTTCAGCTTCGAGCAGATTTCCTTCGCGCGCGTGTGCCCGATCCCATGGATGTAGGTCAGCGCGATCTCGACCCGCTTGTTGGTCGGTATGTTTACACCGGCGATACGTGCCACGACGTTAGTCTCCTTAGGCGTTCAATTCTGCGCTGATCCGCCCTGATTCGCGGAACGCGGGATTATAGAAAGCTACAGCGTCCAGTCAACCGCTCAGCCGCTGGTCGGCGGCGAGGACGTTTTCGATCTCTTCGGCGACCTTGTCCATGGGCGCCATGCCGTCCAGCTGCACCAGGTTGCCGCGCTTCTTGTAGTAGGGCAGCAGCGG
>JBKJNE010000450.1:0-2955 GCA_046596015.1 Alphaproteobacteria bacterium | reverse complement strand
CGCCTTCACCGCTTCGTAATCGCCGGTCTCTTTCATGAGCGCATCAAAGCTCGATCCGATGCGCCCACATGCGGGCGGGCGTTTCACCGCCGTTGCCGTCTTGCTCACGCTCGATCTCCTTTTTTGCGCCTGCGGGCTGTATTGAGATCGGCCCTCGGCATCTTCTGATCTCGGTAACCGTGTTCAAGCTTTTTCGGCTCAATCTCCCCCCGGCCAGTACGTCTCCCTGATCCCCGCGCCGGCGTCGAACTTCGCCTGCACCTCCTCCATCTTCGCGATGGCGGCGGGTTTGCCGGAGAATTCCTGGAAGATCTTCTGGTCGTTCTTGACGGCGTCGGTCAGCGGGTTGTCTTCCGCCTGGGCGAGCATGCGCTTCATGCCGGCCAGCGCCTCGGGCGGGTGGCCGGCCATGCGCCTTGCCCATACGAGCGCGGCCTCGACCGCCGTACCCCCAGGCACGACACGGTTGATGCCGCCCAGCTCGTAGATGCGGCGCGCGCTGACCGGGCCGCCGTCCAGCACCATCTCGGCCGTCACCGTGCGGCCGATCAGGCGGACGAGGCGGCTGGTGCCGCCGATGCCGGTGCCGACGCCGATGCGCACCTCGGGCTGGCTGAACCACACCTGCTCCTCGGCGACGCGCAGATCGCAGGCCCAGCCGAGCTCGCAGCCGCCGCCCGAGGTGTCGCCAGAGATGGCGGCGATGGAAACGACCGGCGATTTCGACAGCTCGTCGAGGCAGCCGAACCAGCCGTCGCCCGGCCCCGAAACTTCCTTGCGCTGGAACATGTTGGACATGTCGCGCAGCCAGGCGTGCTCGAGCCAGTGGCCGGGCACGCCCGACGCCAGCACGGTCACCCGCGCGCCGCCCTCGCGGGCGCCGATCAGCGCCTGCCACAGCTCGTGGACGCCGGCCCAGGAGAGATGGTTGTTGATCGCAGGATTGGTCATGGTGACCAGCGCGACCCCGTCGGCCGGCCGCTCCAGCGTGACCACGCCCATCAGCGGCGGCCTTCGACGTAGTCGGCCAGCACGTTGTGGAACAGCCGCACCCGCAGCTCCTGGTCGCACAGCACCATGCCCCTGAAGCCGTCGGAGCTGAGGCCCTGCTGCACCGCGCCCAGATTGGCGCCGTCCTGCTCCAGCACCTTGGAGATGATCGGGTTGAGGTCCATGTCGAGCACGTCGCGGTAGGAGCGCGGCAGCTTGTCCTTCGCGATCACCCGGTGGGTGTATTCGGGCTTGGGCGCGTCCGGCGGCAGGTGGCCCATGAGGAACAGGTCGTAGTAGCACACGTTCGGGTCGGTCGGATGCGGCCGGTAGCGGAAGCCGGTGATCGACTCCGAGGTGACGTTCCACGAGACGTTCGGGAAGAACGTGTAGTGGTAGACGTCGGACAACTGGTCGTCGCGCATGTCGCGGTAGGGCAGATAGGTCACCACGTCCTGCGCCGCCCGCTTCTGCCGCTGGATCTCCAGCCGCACGTCCTTCGGCGTCCAGGCCGGGTCCTGCGCCATGCCGCGCATGCCCATATAGGCCTGCAGCTCGGGGCCGGGCTTTTCCTGGTCGTGGTAACGCGGATCGGCGGTGCCGTATTCGTTGACCATACGGCTGTGGATGCCCAGCAGCTCGACGATGGCGATGCCGTTCGACCACTGCATCATCTGCGGATGCAGCGACTGGAAATGGTAGCTCTCGTTGAAGGCGTCGCAGGCGGCCTTCCAGTTGCACGGCCACTCGAAGGTCTTGTAGTCGACGATGTCCCACTTGCCGATCTGATAGGCGTCGAGATGGGCGGGCAGCGGATCGAGGAACTCCAGCAGCGTTTGGCCGCCCGGCTCCATCCGGAAGAACACCCAGCCGGCCCAGATGTCGGTTTCGACGGGCTCCATGCCCAGCTCGGACGCCGGCACGCCGTTCCTGAACTGGGGATAGGTCTCCACGTCGGGGATGTGCTGCAGCACGCCTTCGATGTTCCACTGCCAGCCGTGATAGCCGCAGTGGAAGCTTTCCACATGGCCGCAGCCCTCGCCGTTCAGCATCAGCTGGTTGCCGCGGTGCTGGCAGACGTTGTAGAAGCCGCGGATACGCTTGTCGTGGCCGCGCACGAACACGAAGCTTTCCTTGCCAAGCGTGTAGGTGAAGCTGTCGCCCGGATCGGGCAGGTCGCTTTCGCGGCACGCCATGTTCCAGACCCGGCGCCACATGCGGGTCCATTCCAGGTCCATCCATTCGCGGGAATGAAAGCGCTCGCCGGATATCCGGTCGCTGCCGAGGTCCGGCAAAGGCCTGGCCGTGTCGATGGCCGGCGTCAGCCGCACGGCCTCCTCGCGCTTCGTAGCCATTCAGACGTCTCCCCGATATACTGCCACAGCATAAAAAACGGGGTGGAAGATTCAATGATTAAGCTGACGTTCTGTTTGCGCCGGCTGCCGCACTTGACGCACGAGCAATTTCACGACTACTGGCTGAACCATCACGGCCCGCTGGTGCGCAGCGTGATGCAGGACATCAGGGTGAAGCGCTACGTGCAGACGCACGCGCTGGGCGAACCGTCGCTGGCCGCCGGCCTGCAGGCCGCGCGCCGGGCGCCCGAGCCCTTCGACGGCATCGCCGAGCTGTACTGGGAATCGCGCGAGGAGCTGCAGGCGGTGGCGAACGATCCGGCCGCGCAGAAGGCCGGCGCGATGCTGCTGCGCGACGAACGGAACTTCATCGACCTGCCCAACTCGCCGCTCTGGTACAACGAGGAGCACGAGATCATCCGCCTCGAGGAGGTGAAAGGTGCGCGCTGACGGCGATTACGGCCGCGACCCGTTCGGCAAGGCGGTCCAGGAAGCCGAGTACGGCGACCGCATCTCGACACAAGAAGACCGCGAGCGCCTGGCGCCGCAGATCCGGCAACTGGCCGAGCAGGGCTATGTGATCCTGAAGAACGCGCTGAGCCCGGCGCAG
>JBKJNE010000363.1:0-2988 GCA_046596015.1 Alphaproteobacteria bacterium | reverse complement strand
GGCATCAGCACCGTCGGCTGCCGCCCGGCCTTGCGCCGCGGCACGGCGATGAAGGCGATCGAGAACAGCCCCTCGCGGGTGCCGGCGACCGGCAGCACGTGCCGGTCCGGATCGACGCCGGTCAGGCCGTAGCGCCGCTCGAGCCATTCCGCGACCGCCTGCTGCCACGCGGGCGTGCCCTGGATCGGCGGGTATTTGGCATAGTCGGCGCTGTTGGCCTCCAGCACCTCGTTGATGAACGCCGGCATGGGATGGCGCGGCTCGCCGATGGTCAGGTCGAGCGGCGCGTTGCGCCCGGCGGGCACGCCGTCCAGCAGCGCGCGAAGCTGCGTCCACGTGTGGGCGGGCAGGTTCTTGAAGGCGGGGTTGAGCAAACGGCGCACCGGAACAAAAGCAAAACGCGCCGTACTGTACCGGTCGGCGGGAATCCCGACAAGAGTCCCCCGGAAAATTCCACATCCGCGAGGCGAGAGCGTCGGCCAAAAACACGAAATGCGGGGACATTCACTTGGGGGTTGGAGCGGGTGAAGGGAATCGAACCCTCGTCGTAAGCTTGGGAAGCTTCTGCTCTACCATTGAGCTACACCCGCGCGTCCAGACGGTCTGAGATAGCATATGGGCCGGTGCTGTCGAGCATTTTCACATCTCCCGCGCCGGGCGGATTTCCCGTATTGAAGAGGCCTGCCTTCCGGAGCGCCCCATGGACATGCACGAGATCATACGTTCGGCGACGACGCTGCTGACCGTCTACGGCCTGAAGCTGATCGGCGCGGTGGTGATCCTGATCGTCGGCTGGTCGGTGTCGTCGTGGGCGAACCGTGCCATGGTGCGGCTGTCGAGGCGGACGAGCAAGCTCGACCCGACGCTGGCGGTGTTCCTCGCCAGCTTCGTGCGCTGGGCGATCCTGGCCTTCACCCTGATCGCGGTGCTGTCGCAGTTCGGCGTCGAGACCACCAGCCTGATCGCGGTCCTGGGCGCCGCGTCCATCGCCATCGGCCTGGCGCTGCAGGGGACGCTGAGCCATTTCGCCTCGGGCGTCATGCTGCTGCTGTTCCGGCCGTTCAGGGTGGGCGACGACATCGAGGTGGGCGTGAACGCCGGCACCGTGCGGGCGATCACCCTGTTCGCCACCGAGCTGGCCACGGCCGACAACGTGCAGCTGTTTCTGCCGAATGGCATGGTGTGGGGCGCGGCGATCAAGAACTTCAGCGCGCACAAGACCCGGCGCGTCGAACTGACCGTCAACATCGGCTACGGCAACCGGCTGGACGCGGTGCTGGCCCTGATCCGCGACACCATCGCCGCCGATCCGCGTCCGCTGCCGAAACCCGAGCCGCAGGTGGTGGCGGCCGCGCTGGGCGACCTGGCGGTGCAGGTGATCATCCGGGTCTGGGTGCAGGGCGTCGACTATCTGGCGTTCCGCTACGACCTGGTCGCGCGGCTGAAGCAGCGCTTCGACGACGAAGGCGTCCAGCTCGCGCTGACCCAGCACGAGCTGCATAATCCGCCGGCGCTCTGATGCTGCGCAAATTATTCCCCATTTCGGGCGGAATTTCCTTATGATGAGGTGGACTTGGGGATTGCCAACAGCACCGTGAACGGACGCCGGCTAGCGGTTTTCGCGATGATTCCACGAACTTCGGCTGAGGCGGGCAAGGCCGCGATCATCGCGCTGGCCTGCGCGGCGATCGCCGCGGGCAGCCACCTGTTTTCCATTGCCAGCGGCGTATCGCCGGCCACCTGGTGGCCCCTGGGCGTGGCCCTGGGCGCCATGATCGCGTTCGGGCGCGTGGTCTGGCCGGGCATCTTCCTCGGCTGGATGGCGGGGGCGCTGATCGCCGGCCTTGGTCCCGCCGCGGTCGTCAGCGCCGCGACCGGCACCGGCGCCGCCATCGCCGGCGCGTGGCTGGCGGCGCGCCTGCGCCTGGGCCCGGGACTCGACCGCTTCCGCGACGTGGGCCTGCTGATGGCCGTTATCGTGCCCGGCATGGCGCTTGCGGCCGGGCTGGGCGATGCGCTGCTGCTGCTCGTGCCGGGCATCGCGCCGGATCACGCGGCGCCGGGCGCGGTCGTGCTGGGCCGCTGGCTGGGCGGCGTGTTCAGCTGCTTCGCCCTCGTGCCGCTGATGATGGGCATCGCGCAGGGCAAGCCCCTCGCCACGCGGCCATACCGATTGCTGGAGTTCGCCGCGATCCTGGGCATCAAGGCGCTGTCTGCGGTCGCCATCAACATGCCCATCCTGCCCAGTCCGATACAGCTCGCCATGGTGGTCAGCCAGTTTCCGCTGCTGGCCTGGATGGCGGTGCGGTTTAACCTGCTGGGCGTGGGCATTCTGATCGCCATCTCGCTGGTATTCGCCATGTTCGGCACTGCCCAGGGCGTCGGCCCGCTGCACGCTTTCACCGCGAGCGGCCAGTGGACCACGCTGACCGCGTTCGGCACCCTGTCGACGCTGACGGCGCTGCTGCTTTTCACCGCCATGGAGGCCATGCGGCGCATGCAGCGCGAGGTGCTCGACAGCGAGCGGCGGCTGCGCGATATCGCCGACAGCGCCAGCGACTTCTTCTTCGAGACCGATACGCGCGGGCGGCTGATGTACGTGTCTGAGCGGTTCGCCGAATTCGTCGGCAGCCAGACCGAGCTGCTGCTGGGCCGGGTGGCGTTCCGGGACGAGGCAACCCACGCCAGCGAGCCGGACTGGCCGGAGCTGCTGGGACATATCGATCGGCGCGAAGCCTATCGCAACATGCGGGTGCCCATCACCACCATGGCCGGCGAGCGCAAGGTGCTGATGGCCAGCGGCAAGCCGGTCTATGCCGAGAACGGCGACTTCCTCGGCTACCGGGGCGCCTGCAGCGACATCACCGAGCAGATCGAGGCCGCCGACGCCCTGTTCCAGGCGCAGAAGATGGAGAGCGTCGGCCAGCTTACCGGCGGGCTGGCGCACGACTTCAACAATCTGCTGGCGGTGATGATCGGCAACATGGA
>JBKJNE010000511.1:0-3972 GCA_046596015.1 Alphaproteobacteria bacterium | reverse complement strand
TGAGCATGGGCAGCAGCGCCAGCGCCACGACGATAATGCCCACCCCGCCCATGGCATGCAGCAGCGCGCGCCACAGCAGGAGCCCCGCCGGCATGTAGTCCAGGCCGACGATCACGGTGGCGCCCGTCGTGGTCAGGCCGGACATGGTCTCGAACAGCGCGTTGACCGGGCTCAGCCGCGACGGGCCGAACATCATCGGCAGCGACGCGAAGACGCTGACAACGATCCAGGTCAGCACTGTCAGCAGGAAAGTCTGCCGCAGGGTGAACTCCGACCGGAAATAGCCGCGGTTGCCCAGCCACAGCAGCGCGCCGGCGAAGGCCGTGACCACCGACGAGCCGACGAAGCCGAAGCTTTCGCGGTCGCCGTAGGCCAGGTCGACCGCGGCCGGGATCAGCATGGTCACCGCCAGGATGCCGAGCAGCATGCCGATGACCTGTAGGATGGGGCGCGGATCGATCATGCCTGTTCCTTACGACGCCTCGCCCGCAGCATCAAGCGACCGCCTGAAACGGAACGGCCCCGCCGAAGCGGGGCCGCCCGGTGACACGTGCCGCGCCAGCCTATTCGGCGGCGATGTGCTCCTTGCTGCCCGCGATGTCTGCCATCAGGTGGATGGCCTCGGTCTGCCGGGCGCCGATCGAGAGGCCGGTGCAGCCCGAATCCGCCCAGGCCGCCCAGTTCTGGCGGATGCGTTTCTCGGGGCCGACCAGGTTCTGCTCGTCGACATATTCGTCGGGGACCGCCGCGGCGGCCTCTTCCTTGCGGCCGGCCAGGAACAGCTCCTGGATGCGGTTGGCGGCGTCGCCGTAGCCGAACTTCACCATCCGGTCCTTGTGGAAGTTCTTGTCCTTGTGGCCCATGCCGCCCGTATAGAGCGCGATGGTCGGCTTCAGTATGGCGAGGCCCGCCTTGACGTCGTCGGTGATGTGCACGCCGATGCCGGCCTGGATCTCGAAATTGTGGAAGCCCTTGCCGTTGCCGGCCTTGGCGAAGCCTTCCTTCAGCCAGTCGCCGTACAGCTCCATGCCGCGCGGCGTCCAGCCCAGCGGCAGCCAGCCGTCGGCGAGCTGGGCGGTCAGCTTCACCATGATCTCGGTGCCCGAGCCGGTCCAGATCGGGATGTTCGGGTTGGTGTGCAGGATGGATTTCAGCGGCTTGCCGATGCCCATGGCGCCGGGGCGGTCGCCGGGCAGCGGCAGCGGCAGCTGCTGGCCGTCATGGCTCACCGGCTCCTCGCGCGCGAACACCTTGCGCATGATGGTGATGTAATCCTTCATCCAGTGGTACGGCTTGCCCCATGGCTGGCCGTACCAGCCCTCGACGATCTGCGGACCCGACATGCCGATGCCGGCGATGAAGCGGTTGCCGCCCGCCAGCGCGTCGACGGTGGCGGCCTGCATGGCGGCCATGGTGGGCGAGCGCCCCGCCATCTGCATGATGGCGGTGCCCAGGCGGATGCGCTTGGTGTGGGCGGCGATAAAGGCCAGCGGCGTCACCGCGTCCGAGCCATAGGCCTCGGCGGTCCACACCGAGTCATAGCCCAGTTCCTCGGCCAGCTTGATCTTGTCCAGGGGCAGATTCATCTGTGCCCCGGAATAGCCGATCATCAGACCCAGCTTGATCTTCTTCATCATCGCTCTCCCTTGGTTCCGCTGAGGCAACCACGCCTCGATCCTTCCGAAGGGGCACGCTACCGTCTCGGGAGCAAGCGCGCAACTGGCGTTACCGACGAGTAAAGTCGTGCGTGATCGCATGCGCGGGAGCAAGTCGCAAACGATCGGGAAGGCGCTCGTTGCCGGAGGTTTCGCCAGTGAGCGAGTTGCCGTTTGGGTCATAAATCGGTCATAAAGAATGTTTTTCTAATATATATTTGTGGAAACTATCGGACGCGCCGTACCTGTTGTTCAAAACAGTCGGTAAATTCAGTTAAACATCGTCTGACATGGCATCCAAGGTTGTAAGGGCCAAGCCTAGCTGTTATTTTAACGCCTGTTCAACGTAGATGCCTGCTAAAAAAATCCACTGAGCCTATCCAAATCGTAGGGTTTGTCTGGGCCGGAACAAGTTCTCTAGGGGGGAACCATGAACTGTGACGCGCGCATGAAGACGCCAGGTGGCTGGCCCGGCAAGGGCCTTCGCAAGCCGATGCTTGCCGGGATTGCTTCCGCCTTACTGGCTGGAGCGTGGGCGAGTCCGAGCCAGGCTGTGGTGGAAACGGTCACTGTTCAGGCCCGTGCGACAGAAGAAGAAATCCGCGATATTCCTGTCGCAATTACCGCGGTCTCTGCCGAGACCATGGACAAGTACGGCCTGAGGAACATTGAAGACGTTGCCGCGTTCACCCCATCGCTTGAGATTCAGAGAATATCGAGCGGCTCGGGCTCCAACATCAGCATCCGCGGCATTTCCTCCAGCGCAGGCACGATCGGCATCGAATCTTCGGTGGCCATCATCCTCGACGGTGTCTATTTCCCGCAGAACCGGGTGATCAACGAGGGCCTGTTCGATACCAAATCGGTGGCCATCCTGAAAGGCCCCCAGGCGTTGTACTTCGGCAAAAACGCCACGGCGGGCGTTATTTCCATTCAGTCCGCCGATCCCGGCGACGAACTGGAGATCATCGGCAAGCTTGGCTACGAAATCGAGGCCGCGCAGTTGAGCGGCGAAGCGGTCCTGTCGACACCCATCAACGACAAGTGGGGCTTCAGACTGGCAGTCGCCGGCACCAAGATGTCGCAGGGCTACATCGAAAACACAGCCGGTGACACCATCTACAATACATTCGACGTCGCGAATGGGTTCGCGATGACGCCGCAGGCCAACCCGGCACCCGCCAGCCGGTGGTCGCCGCGGGAAGAATCGATGTTTGCCCGGATGACCATCAAGGGCGACCCCAGCGACGTCTTTTCGTTTCGCTTGAAGGCGTCCTTCGCCGACGTGAAGCTGAACAACGCCAATCTGACGGAGCTTTATGACTGCGCCGCGCTGAACGGTATTCCACACGTCACGTCGGGCAACGCGCCCAACCAGGTCCCTTTGCCGGTGGCGGGCGTCGAGTGCAATACCGACAGACTCTCCGGTCAGAATCCGATCCCACCGGCGGTCGCGGCGACCACGCCCGACCTGAACCGTTTCGGTGGCCAGCTTGGCGAGGAGTACAAGTCGTACATCGTAACCAGCGAACTTGGGTTTGATTTCGACATCCTCAACATCCAGGCGATCCTGAATTGGCACCAGCAGCGGGTCGGCTGGGTGATCGACGCCGATGGCGGCGGTCAGACGGCCGTGTTCGCCAGCGAGTTCAGCGTGTTCAACAACTACTCCGCCGAAATCCGCGCCGCCTCCAAGTTCGATGGCCCGGTCAACGGTGTGCTCGGCTTCTACTATCAGCGGACCGACCGCAATTTCCGGCAGGAGGTCATCTTCGCCGGTGCGGAGAACTCCGCCGTTACCGATCCCATGGACAGGTTCATCGCCTATGACAAAATCTCCGCGACCGACGGCGAGACCGTCTCGTTCTATGGCGAAGTGATCTGGGACATCGTGGATCAGCTCCAGCTCACCGCGGGCGCGCGCTACATCTGGGAAAACAAGGACTCGTTCTTCACACAACCCTACGTCAATCCGGCGTTTTCATTCCTGTTTGTCCAGGGGCGTCTGCTGGCCGACGACAGTTCGCACAAGGATCTGATTCCGGAAGCAACCCTGCGCTGGCAGCCGAACGATGAACTCACCTTTTTTGTCGCCTACAAGCAGGGCTTCAAGTCTGGCGGCTTCGACAACGGCTCCATCGACAGCACGCTGAACGCGGATCCGATCGCGGACATCACCTATGAACCCGAGCATGTCGAAGGCGTCGAAGGCGGCGTCAAGGCAATATTGGCGGGCGGCAACCTCAACCTGGAACTCGATGTCTATCACTACAAGTACAGCGACCTGCAACTGAACTTCTTCAACGCCACCACCTTC
>JBKJNE010000357.1:0-2583 GCA_046596015.1 Alphaproteobacteria bacterium | reverse complement strand
ATGCAGCCCGAGATGCTGGCCCTGGAGGATGAGCGACATGACCGCGAGGCCCAGGTCGTGCATGCAATGGGGATACGGCACGAAGTCGGCCTTCACCTGGCTGAATCGCCGCCGCATCACCGACGCCAGCACCAGCACCGGAACGCAGTGCGCCCATTCCCGGTTGTGCGGATCGAGGCAGTCGAACAGCCGCCGATGGGCGCCGCCGCCATCCTTGCGGCCCAGCAGGAACCGCGTCGGCTGGGTGTTGTGGGCCGACGGCGCCAGCCGGGCCGCCTCGAACATGCTTTGCAGCTTGTCGGCTCCCGGCGGGCGGGCGGCGAAGCTGCGCGGGCTCCACCGCTCCAGGATGGCGGGAAGCACCGGATAGCGCGTTTCCAGTCGTTTGTTCAACGTGGGTTTCCCGGGATGAAGCGTGGGGCCGTCAACGCCCGACGTCCGATTCTATGCCATGAACTTCTCGACCGGATAGAACGAGTTGTCCCGCTCCTCGCAGGCGTCCTCGTGGACCGAGCCGCCGCCGCGCGCCGAAAGGTCCCATGCCTTGACGGTCCAGCGCACGCAGGCCTGCATGGCCTCGTCCATGCGCTCGCCGGTCATCCCGACCTGCCGCAGTACGTCGTCGTCCATGCCGGACTTGAGCAGCGTGTCCCGCCGGCCGCTGACGTTGGATATCCATTGCCCGCGGTCCAGGTGGAACGTGTCGGGGTCGAAAGGCCGGGGTGCGAACCGCAGCGACACGGGGAACGCGTGCGCCCTGCCCGGCTCGAACAGCACGGCGAAACGAAGATCCCACAGGTGCTCGCCATCCGCCATGGGATAGCCGGTCGAGCGGACGAATTCGAAGCCGCCGAGCGGGTAAATGGTCGCTTCGACGTTCTCGCCATATTTCGCCAGGCAATCGGCCAGCAGGGCGTCGATGCGGCCGGCGATGGCGTCGTCCGACATCTCCGGCACCACCACGTGTACGCCGGTGCCGCCGCTGGTATCGCTGGGCTTGAGCACGACCGGCCCTGTTGCAAGCATGTCCCGTGCGAAGGCGAGGGCCTCGTCGGGCGACTGGGCCGAGAAATGACGCAGCGGCCGGATGCCGGTGCCGGACAGCAGCCGCTGCTGAAGCCCCTTGTCGTGAAAAGTGCCGGCGAGGCGCCACGCGTGCAGGACGCGCAAATCGGCCTCGGCCTCGCGCCTGCCGTCGCGCCGCAGTTTGCCGGTCCGGGTCAACTCGGACAGCAGATTGGGGTTGCCCATGAAGATCAGCGGCCGGCCGCGATACTCGAAGCGCCGCGTCCTGGGGTTGATCTCGATATGGGCGGCGATCGACGGCACGTCGCCCATGACCACGGCGACGGGCGCGTCGCCCAGCGGGTCGGTGGCGGCGTCGGTGGACACCGCACTTCCCGGCAGCAGCCCTTCGAGCGCCTGGGCGAACAGGTCGACGCGGGGATAGAACTCGCCGCCGGTGCGAAAGAACTTCCAGTGCTGGTGCGCATGGACAGTCGCGACGGGCACCTTCAGCGTGCCGTCGGGGCGCAGATAGCCCAGCTCGCGCGCCCGGCGCACGGCCTGGCGCGCCTCGTTCCCGGCGCGCAGCCGGCTGTCGCCGGTGAGCGCGTCCGAGCCGACGGCGTTGGGGCCGTTCACCTCGTGGCAGGCCAGCATGCCCGTGGCCGAGTCCAGCACCAGGTCGGCGAAGATGATGCCGTAATCGTCGATCAGGTCGGCCGGATATTCCCTCGGATAGCCCTTGGCGGCGGCCAGCACGGCGTCGCCGAGCCGCCATTCCTCGATATCGTGCATGCCGGAGAAGATGTTGCGGATGAACCGGTGCCGCGCCAGGTTCACGCCACGCGCTCCATGGCGACCGGGACCAGATCGACCGAGACCGTCGGCATCTCGACGGCGATCCTGCCGCCGGCCGCGGGGGACGTGGCGGGAAGCCTCGCCCGGCGCGGTCCGGCCAGGCTGGGATATGTGACGAAGCCGCCTGCGAAGAAGGTCTCCAGCCAGGGCACCGAGCGCGCCGCCAGCGCGATGGTCGCCAGTCCGGTCTGGGGCGCGCCGCCATGCCTGCCGTTCGAGTTGTGGAACTCGACGACCGCGTCGGGACCGGAGCCGGTGACGATGGCCAGCTTGCAGGCCGGATCGGCGCCCAGCAGCGCGCGCCGGGCGGCCTCCGGGCTGGTTCCTGTAGGCAGGTCGCCGAACACCAGCGCGTAGTCGTTGAGCGCCGGCAGGAACAGGACGCGGCAGCCGTGCCAGATCCGTTCCCTGGGGTTGGCGGCGGGCACCATCCAGGTCTGGGCAATGGCGCCGCCGTCGATCCGGGCCGAGACCTCGTATGGGCTGTCCGCGACCCCGTGCACCATGGTCCGGTGCCTGCCGCCGCGAAGGCAGCCGATCGCCGCCGCGGTGGAATTGCCGCAGAACACCGGCGCCGTCCCGCCATCGGGCGTCGCCTGGAACGTGGAGATGCCGTGCCGGCCGATGACCAGCACCTTGCCATAGGCGCAGGCATCGGCGTTCCGGCCGGCCAGTAGCGCCAGATCGTGCAGGTCCATGGCCCCAGGATCGACATGCTCG
>JBKJNE010000185.1:0-3984 GCA_046596015.1 Alphaproteobacteria bacterium | reverse complement strand
AGGGGCGACTGGAACGCGGCCGCCGCGGGGCGCCGGGTGACGCTGGCGGCGTCGGCGCGGGATCTGCAGCGTGCCCATGGCGTGACCCGGCGGATCGGCGAGGCCGCGACCCGGTGGCTGCGCCAGAACTTCTCCGACGCCATTCCGTTCATGACCATCCGTATCGGCACCCTGGCGCTGAGGCGCATGCACCTGTCGCGCGACGACGTGATCATCGACGGCGCCGGCGACCGGCTGACCGTGACCTATCCGGACGGCGAACTCAGCTACAGCGCGCCGGTTTCCATGGGCCGCTAGGTCAGGACGCCGGAGGCGGACGTTCCCTCGGCACCAGCAAATTGGCGATCACGAAGATCAGGAAGAAACCGGCGAGGCCGTAGGCGAGGCCGTCGGGATTCATCAGGTCCATGGCCTGTCCCAGTACCGGCGGCCCGCCCATGGCGCCCGCGTTATAGGCGACGATCAGCGCGGCGTTCGCCGAAGCGAGCGCCAGCCCGGTGTATTTGCGGCCCAGCATGGTCAGCGCCACCGTGTACATCCCGGTGATGGTGCCTCCCCAGACAAACAGCAGCGGCCACATCAGCAGGGAATCCTTGACGAAGGGCAGCAGTGCGCCGCCAAGCACGCCGGTGACCGCGCACAGCATCAGGACGCGGCGTGCGGGCGCCTTGTCGGCCAGCCAGCCCACCGGGTACTGCAGCAGGATGTTGCCTGCCGCGATCACCGTCAGTTGCGCCGCGGCCATGCCCTCGCTGAAGCCCGAGCGGACGCCGAAGACCGGCAGCAGGCCGAAGATGCCGGTTTCGATGGCGCCGTACATGAGGCCCGCCAGGATGGCGAGCGGCGCGGCCCGCACATAGGGCAGCGGCGACTTGTGGCCCATCGGGTCGAGATAGGGGCTGTCGCCGCGCGCCATGCTGATCGCGCCCATGGCCACCAACACCAGCGCGGCGGCGAGGACGAACGGCGTCCAGCCGCCGACGCCGGTGAACTGCATCAGCAGCGGCCCGGTGCCGAACCCTGCCGAGATGCTGGCGGCGTAGACGCCCAGCAGCCGGCCCCGGTTCTGCGGCGTGGCGATCTGGTTGATCCAGATCTCGCTGATCAGGAACGGCACCACGACGGCGATGCCCATCAGGAAGCGCAGCACGAACCACGCTCGGTAATCGTCGAAGATCTTGAAGGCCAGCAGCAGCAGAGCGGTGGCCAACAGCGTCGCGAACAATATGCGGAACGGCCCCACCTTGAGCGCGACCGCGGGGATGAACGGCGTGAAGATCAGCGCGCCCAGCGCGGTCATGGCGCCGTTGAGGCCGATCATGCGGCCGCTCAGTCCCTGCCTTTCCAGCAAGAGGTTGAGCAGCGGCGCTGTCAGCCCGAACACCAGGCCGACGACACCGATCATGCCAATGATGGCCGCCAGACTGCGAGTGCGCGAGCGGCCTGTCATGGGGCGCTAGAGGTCGGCGTGAACCTTCGGCTCGCTGCCGAAGCCGTGCATCTGTCTGGCCCACTGGAACGCCACCAGCGCGCCCTTGATCCGCGGCAGCAGAATCAGGCAGGCGGCGAGGGTGCCGAACACCGCGAGCAGCATCTGGTGCCACAGCGGCGGCATCGCCAGCCGGTCGTAGAAGATCATCAACGGCACGATGACATGGCCGACGATCAGAATGGTGAAATAGGGCGGCGCGTCGTCGGCCCGGTGGTGCGACAGCTCCAGCCCGCAGACCTCGCAATTGTCCCGCACCTTCAGATAGGCCCGGAAGATGTGCCCCTTGCCGCAGCGCGGGCACCGGCCCAGCCAGCCGCGCCTCAGGCTCTCGCCGGTCGAGCGCTCGGGCTGGCCGCCGAAATGCAGGGTGGTCTCGTCGGTACTGACCGTCATTCTTGCCTCACCGTCGGCGCCGGGGCGGACCGCCCGATTTCCGAGGATTTCCGCGGGGCCGGCGTGGGCCGGCATCATAGATGACTTCGAACCGGAGGCCACCGGTTATTGGCGCGGCCTCGGCCAGGCGCACGTCCACGGGGTCGCCCAGCCTGAAGATGTGTCCCGTCTCGCGGCCGACAAGGGCATGGGCTTTTTCGTCGTGGGTGAAGAACTCCCAACCCAGCGAGCTGATCGGCGCCAGCCCCTCGGCGCTTGTATCGGCCAGTGCGATGAACAGGCCGAAGCGGGAAACCCCGGAAATCCGCCCCTGGAACTGGCTGCCCACCTTGTCCGACATGAACTGGGCCATGTAGCGGTCGTTGGCGTCGCGCTCGGCGACCATGGCGCGCCGCTCGGTCATCGAGATGTGCTCGCCGATCTCGTTGAAGCTCCCGCCTGCGTCGTCGCGAAGGCCGTCCTGCCCGAAACGCAGGGCGCGGACGAGGCCGCGGTGGACCAGCAGGTCCGAATAGCGCCGGATCGGCGAGGTGAAATGGCCGTAGCGCGCCAGCCCCAGCCCGAAATGGCCCTGGTTGTCTGGGCTGTAATAGGCCTGGCTCTGGCTGCGTAGCACAACGGTGCTGACGATGTGCGATTGCGCTGTCTCGTGCGCCTTCTGCAGCACCTTGTTGAAGTGGTGCGGCCCCAGCTTCTGCCCCTTGGGCAGCTTCAGGTCCATGGTTTCGAGGAACTCGCGCAGCGACGCCAGCTTTTCCTCGGCCGGCGGCTCGTGGACGCGGTACATGCACGGCGTCCGGTGCTTCTCCAGCTCCTCGGCGGCCGCCACGTTGGCCGCGATCATGAACTCCTCGATCAGTTTGTGGGCGTCGAAGCGCTCGCGCAGGGCGATGCGCTTGACGTTGCCCAGTTCGTCGAGCTCCACCTTGCGCTCGGGCAGGTCGAGGTCGAGCGGGCCGCGCTTCGTGCGCTCCTTCACCCGTGCGTAGTAGGCGGCGTAGAGCGGCTTGATCACCGGCTCCAGCAGTTGGCCGGTCTCGTCGTCCGGATGGCCGTCATAGGCCGCCTGCACCCGCTCGTAGCTCATGTTGCCGGCCGAGCGCATCAGGCCGCGCACGAATTTGTGCGACAGCTTGTTGCCGTCGGCGTCGAACCACATGGAGACGGCGAGGCACGCCCGGTCCACGCCCGGCAGCAGCGAGCACAGGTCCGACGACAGCTCGTGCGGCAGCATCGGCACCACGCGGTCGGGGAAATACACCGAATTGCCGCGCCGGTGGGCCTCGCGGTCGAGCGCGCTGCCCTGGGTCACGTAATGCGCCACGTCGGCGATGGCGACGATGACGTGCCAGCCGCCCGGGTTCTTCGGGTCCGGGTCCGGTTCGGCCCAGACCGCGTCGTCATGGTCGCGGGCGTCGGCGGGGTCGATGGTGACCAGCGGCACGGCGCGCAGGTCGGTGCGGCCATCCAGCCCGACGGGCTTGGCCGCGTTCGCCTCGTCGACGGTGTCGCGAGGGAACTCGGTCGGGATGCCATGGGCGTGGATGGCGATCAGGCTGGTGCTGCGCGGCGCGTTCAGGTCGCCGAGGCGTTCGAGGACGCGGGCGTGCTTCAGGCCCAGACGGTTGGCCTTCGATCCGCGGATCTCGACCAGCACCAGCTCGCCGTCCTGGGCGCCGCCGCTGTCCTCCTGCTCGACGATCAGCTCGCTGCGCTCGCGCTTGTCGGTGGGCACGACGCGCGCGTCCTTGCGGCGGTAGACGCCCAGCATGCGGTCGCGGGTGGCTTCCAGCTTCTTCAGGATGGTGGCCTGATAGAAGTCGTGCTGGCGCTCGAGACGGACCAGCAGGCGGTCGCCCGCGCCCAGATTGCCGGTCGCCTGCTTGCCGGGCGCGATAAGGATGCGCGGCGGATCGGCGTTCCTGTCGGTCCACTTCACCGGCTTTGCCAGCAGCTCGCCGTCCACGTCCTGGCCGGTGATCTCGACGACGGCAACGTTGGGCAGCGCCGCGGTCGGCTTCAGCGAACGGCGATGGCCCCGTTCCAGCAGCCCTTCCTGCGCCATGTCGCGCAGCAGGTCCTTCAGCATGGCCCGGTCG
>JBKJNE010000483.1:0-4000 GCA_046596015.1 Alphaproteobacteria bacterium | reverse complement strand
ATGCCGAAGCCGCCGACCGGCTGGGCGACGAGACCCGGACGGAGCTGCGCGACCGCAGCTCGCTCGCCATGGCGATTCGCATGGCGCGCTCGATGCGGTCGCGCAGCTCCGTCCGGGTCTCGTCGCCCAGCCGGTCGGCGGCTTCGGCATGGGCCGCTTCCAGGATCGCTTTGCCGATGCCGGTCGCGCCGGTGCCGGCGCCGGTCGCGACGGCCTGCTGCAACTGCTTGATCTGTTTGCGCAATCCGGCAAGCCTGATGGCTTTCTCGATGATGATGGACCAGCTCATCACCGACAGCAGGATGAGAAGGGCGATAACACCCTTGACGACAGGGCTGGCTTCCCAGAACAGGGTCCACAGCGACAGGTCTTGATGCACGGGCATTTGGCGGCGATTTCGGTTTGTTGCTCTATGCCCCAGCTTATTATGTAAGTGCGAGTGATTTGCAACTATCAATTTCGCCAGTTGGATGATGTCGGTTGGCGCTTCGCGCGAAGCATTTCCCACTGTCATACGTTGTAGACTTGTCCACCGTAGAGTGTGGATGGTTCGCAGAAGGGTTTCGAGGGCAATGCAGGCAGAGGAAACGACGGCGCGGCGCGGGGTGAGCAAGCCGGCGCGCGGACAGCGCCGGTGGCTGTGGATCGGATTGGCCGCCGCAGGCGCCATGATCCTGCTGGTGCTGCTGCTGTCGGGGCTGTTCGGCAAGCGAGAGCCCGAGCCGCAGACCGCCGAGGTGACGCGCGGCGACATCGAGAAGACGGTCAACTCGTTGGGCTCGCTGCAACCCAAGAACTACGTCGACGTGGGCGCGCAGGTCTCGGGCCAGCTCGTGAAGGTCTATTTCAATGTCGGCGACAAGGTCTCGAAGGGCGGCCTGCTCGCCGAGATCGACGCGCGCGTGCTGGAATCCAGGGTCCGCACCGGCAAGGCCAACATCCAGAACTTCCAGTCCCAGCTCGTGCTGCAGCGCTCTGAGGCCACGCTGGCGCAACAGCAGGCGGCGCGCAACCGGCGGCTCTATGAGGGCAATGCGGTCAGCCAGGACGCGCTCCAGACCACCGACACGGCCGCTGACGTGGCCAAGGCGCGGGTCGCGGCGATATCGGCGCAGATGGCGTCCGCGCAGGCGACGCTCGACGGCGACATGGCCCAGCTCGGCTATGCAAAAATCTATGCGCCGATCGACGGCACGGTGGTGTCGCAGACCGCCTATCTGGGCCAGACTCTCAACGCCAACCAGACCGCGCCCATCGTGCTCAGGGTCGCCGACCTCACCCAGATGACCGTCGAGGCCGACGTGTCCGAGGCCGACGTGGTCAAGCTCATGCCCGGCATGCAGGCCTATTTCACCACGCTGGGCGATCCCAACCGGCGCTGGAGGGCGACCGTGCGCCAGATCATGCCGACGCCCGAGGTCACCAACGAGGTGGTGCTTTACAAGGTGCTGCTCGACGTCGACAACACCGACGGCGCGTTGATGACCAATATGACCGCCCAGGTGTTCTTCGTTCTCGGCGAGGCGAAGGGCGCGCTGATCGTCCCGGTCGCCGCGCTGGAGAAGGGCAAGGGCGGCGACCGCGGCCGTGGGCGCCAGGACGGTGTCAGCGGCGAGCGCCGCCGCGCCGAAGGCGGCCAACCTCGCGGGCAGCGTGGCGACGGTCGGCGGAGTGGCGGCAAGCAGCCGGCGTCCTACACGGTCCGCGTTCTGGGCGAGGACGGACCCGAGGAACGGCAGATCCTAGTCGGGCTGATGAACCGGACCGACGCCCAGGTGCTGAAGGGCCTGAGGGAAGGCGAGAAGGTGATCCTGCCGACGGCGCCCGCGTCCGACGCCAGGCCCGAACGGGACGAGCGCGGCAACCGCCGTTTCACGCCGGGGCCGCGGCTATGAACTTCTCGCTGGCCGAACAGCGCGACGCGGTGATCCAGATCGACGGCGTCTCCAGGATCTACCGGAACGGCGAGATCGAGATCCGCGCGCTCGACCGGGTGTCGCTGACCATCTTCCCGGGCGAGTTCGTCGCCCTCATGGGCCAGTCCGGCTCGGGCAAGTCCACGCTGATGAACATCCTGGGCTGCCTCGACCGGCCCGACGAGGGCACCTACAAGGTGGCGGGCACGGATGTGGCGAGCCTGACCATGGATGAGCTGGCGGCGCTCCGGCGCGACACCTTCGGCTTCGTGTTTCAGCGCTACAATCTGCTGTCCGGCTCGACGGCCGCCGAGAACGTCGAGGTGCCGGCGATCTATGCCGGCACGCCCAAGCGCGAGCGGGTCGCACGCGCCCACGCGCTGCTGGAGCGGCTGGGTCTCGGCGACCGGACCGGGCACCGGCCCGGCCAGCTTTCCGGCGGCCAGCAGCAGCGGGTCTCCATCGCCCGGGCGCTGATCAACGGCGCCGACGTGATCCTGGCCGACGAACCCACCGGCGCGCTGGACACCGTCAGCGGCGAGGAAGTGCTGGCGCTGCTGAAGCAGCTCAACGACGAGGGCGCCACGGTCATCCTGATCACCCATGACGCGAACGTAGCCGCCCATGCCCGGCGCGTTATACAACTCCAGGACGGCCGCGTCACCGACGACAGCTACACCGGGCACAGGCCGGCGCAGGGCCAGGCGCGCCGCGCCACGACCGGGCACGGCACCATGCGGCTGCTCGCTGAGATGGACGAGGCGGTGAAGATCGCCCTGCGGCAGCTCCGCGTGAACCTGTTCCGCACCGCGCTCACCCTGCTGGGTGTGGTGATCGGCGTCGCCGCGGTCGTGACCATGCTTGCGATCGGCGAGGGCGCGCAGCAGAAGGTGCTGCAGGGCATCCAGAACATGGGCACCAACCTTTTGCTCGTCCGCACCGGCGGCCGCGGCGCCCGCAGCGACGACAGCGTCACCCTGGGCCTGCCCGACGTGGACGCGATCCTGGAGCTGCCCAACGTCCAGGCGGCGGTGGGCGAGCGCAACACCAATTCGACCCTGAGATTCGGCAACGTCGACTACCGGGCGCGGGTGCAGGGCACCCAGGAAACCTATCCGCTGGTGCGCGACTGGCCCGTCGCCGACGGCACCTTCTTCAACGCCGAGGACACCCAGAGCTTCGCGCCGGTGACCGTGCTGGGGACGACGGTGGCCAAGAACCTGTTCCCCGACGGCGAGGAGCCGGTCGGCCAGTACATCATGATCGGCAACGTGCCGTTCCAGGTGATCGGCGTGATGACCGAAAAGGGCGCATCCAGCTTCGGTCAGGACATGGACGACATCGCGCTGGTGCCGATCACCACCGGCTTCATGCGGCTGTTCGGGACCCAGAGCGTCCAGACCGTCAGCGTCAAGGTCGAGGACGCGGGCAGGATCGACGAGGTGGAGGACGCCATCGGCGAACTGCTGCAACAGCGCAAGCCCGGCAAGGAGTTCGAGATCCGCAACACCGCCTCGCTGCTCGAGATGGTGCAGGAGACCCAGAGCACGCTGACCGTGCTGCTCGGCTCGGTCGCCGCGATCTCGCTGCTGGTCGGCGGCATCGGCGTGATGAACATCATGCTGGTCAGCGTCACCGAGCGGACCCGCGAGATCGGGCTGCGCATGGCGACCGGCGCGCGGATGAACGACATCCTGGTGCAGTTCAACGCCGAGGCGCTGGTGGTGTGCGCCATCGGCGGCGTGGTCGGCGTGGTGCTGGGCATCGCCGTGGCGCTGGTGCTCGGCCAGTTCGGCACCGCGATCAAGTTCACGGCGGGACCCGCCATGCTGGCGTTCTCCTGCGCCATCGTCACCGGTCTGGTGTTCGGCTATCTGCCGGCGCGCAAGGCCGCGCGGCTCGATCCTGTCGTCGCGCTGGCGTCGGAGTAGAGCGATGAAGGTTACTCCGCGGCCTGCCGCCCTTGCCGTCTCGCTCGCCGCGCTGCTGGCCGGCTGCTCCCTGTCGCCGAAATACGAGCGGCCCACGATCGACACGCCGTCCGCCTGGCGGGCGCAGGCCGCGACCGCCGATATGGGCGAGGC
>JBKJNE010000344.1:0-4724 GCA_046596015.1 Alphaproteobacteria bacterium | reverse complement strand
CCAGTCGCCGGCGAACTCCAGGAAGCCCATGTTGCCGACCGGGATTTCATAGGACAGGCCGGCCGAGAACGTCCACTTGGGAGCGCGCACGAGCGGCAGGTCCGAGTTGTCGGTCGGGAAGATGAAGAAGGTGCTGCTGCCCGACACGAAGCTGAAGGCGCTGTCCGGATCGCAGGACCCGCTCGCCGGGCCAGGATTGACCGTCGAGGGGCCGTCGATGTCGACACAGAAGTTCGTGCGCTTGGCGTCAAGATAGCCCACGGTGCTCCACAGCCGCAGGCCATCGGCCGGCACGGCGGTGATTTCGAGCTCGACGCCGCGCGACACGGCGTCGGCCGCGTTGTCGGTCACCGTCTCCTGGCCGCCGCCCGAACCGGCGGACGACCGGATGATGCCGACCTGCTGGTCCTTGTACTCCATCCAGAAGCCGGTCAGGTTGACGCGCAGGCGGTTGTCGAAGCCGTCCCACTTCATGCCGATTTCATAGTTGTCGACCTGTTCCTGGTCGTAGGGCTGACAGGTCTGGGTCGAGCCGCAACGGCCGTTGAAGCCGCCGCCACGGAAGCCGCGGGTCCAGCTCGCATAGAGGAACAGCTCGTCCATGGCCTGCCAGTTCAGGCCGACCTTGGGACCGATGTCGTTCCACTTGTTCTTGTTGCCCGCGAGGATGTCCGTGTCGCTGTCGAAATAGTTGCCGACCAGCGGATTGAGGTTGCATTCCCGGGTCACCGGGCTGTTCACCGGCGACGGCGCGCAGGTCTGGATGTCCTTGTTTTCCTGGTTATAGCGGACGCCGGCCACGAAGGTCAGCGTGTCGGTGATGTGCCAGTTGGCCTGGGCGAAGACCGACCACGCCTCATGGTCGTGCACCGTCTCGCCGAAGCCGGCCGCGTTGGGGTTGAGCGCATTCAGCGATGCCTTCGGATCGCCGGGAATGGCGCCGAGGCGGCGGCCGATGGCGGTGCCGAGCGCCCCGCCGAAGCCCGGGTCGAACAGCCAGCCGAAGGTGTCCTGCTCCATGCGGTAGCGCTGCTTGAAGTAGAACACGCCGGTCACGAAGTCGATCGTCTCGGAGAAGTCCGAGGCGAAGCGCAGCTCGTGGGTGGTCTGCCAGTGCCACTGCTGGCGGCGGGTCATGAAGATCGGCAGGGGCGTGGTGTCGAAGTCGTTGTATACGTCCTCGTGCACGTCGCGGTAGTTGCCGACATAGGTGATCGTGCCGACATCCGGGATCGTGTAGTTGATCTCGCCGGTCAGGCCGAACACGTCGAAGTCCGAGCCACGGCCGCTGGTGTTGTCATGCTCGATCGCGAAATCCTGCTTGCTGCGTTCCTTGGCGCAGAACCGGGTGAAGCTGTTGCCTTCGTATGCCCAGCCGATCAGCGGGTTGATCTGGGAGGTGAACGGGCTGAAATTGCCGGCGCCGTCGGCGCGGCAGACGTTGTACGGCGTGTTCGCCCAGGAATCGTCGCGTTCGCGGACGATCTCGCCGCGCACGATGACCTCAAGGTTGTCGGTCGGCGTGAACAGCAGCGACGGCAGGATGGTGAAGCGGTCGGTGCCGCCGTAGTTGCTGCCGTCGGTCAGGTTCTTGTAGAAGCCGTCATTGTTGGTCGACTTGGCGGCGAGGCGCAGGGCGAACTTGTCCTCGACGATCGGGACGTTGATCACGCCTTCGATGTTGATCGTGCCGTAATTACCGGCCTCGACGGAGCCTTTCGCGTCGAATTCGGTCGCGTCGGGCTTGTTGTGCCGCACCAGCACCGCGCCGGCGACCGTGTTGCGGCCGAACAGGGTGCCCTGGGGGCCGCGCAGCACTTCCACCGCCGAAATGTCGAGCAGGTCGGACAGCGAGGTGGAGTTGCGGGCCATGTAGACGCCGTCGATGAACACCGGCACGGACGGGTCCTGCGAGGATTCGATGTCGCCGGTGCCGAAGCCGCGGATCGAGAACGCCGAGGCGTTCTGGAACGCGCCGATCGGCTCGAGCATGACGTTCGGCGCCTGGTTGGTCAGGTCGCGCAGATCGACCACGAACGCCCGGGCGAGCGTGTCGCCCTCGATCGTCGTGGTGGCGACCGGAGTCGTCTGGGCAGAAGACTCGATCTTCTGCGCCTGGGTGACGACCGTTTCCAGCTTGGTGCGCACACCGCGCGGACCGGGATCTTCCGCGGCCGGCGGGTCTTGCGCCCAAGCCGCGCCGGACGAAAGCGCGACAGCGGACACCGCCATGATGCTCAGCGGTGTACGCAGTCTGCCAAATGATTTGAATTGTTCCATGAGGACTCCCCTGGACGACGTGAATTGAAAGGTTTTACCACCCACTTTTGCTCGTGGGATTACTCCATGCCGACGGTCAGCTGGATTGACTGCCTTATCTTCTCCCCGGACCGCCCATCAGCTTGAAACCGCTGATCTGCAAGGGCTTGGCATTGTTTCCACACGGTAATAGATAACGCCACCGGCACCCGCCAGCGCAATGAAAAAGAAGCAGCGGCGACGACGTCGGGCACATTTCCGGCTTCGCTGTGACCAAAACACCACAGCGGCGGCCCGTCGCCGACGTGCGGGCATTGATGACTTTTCGTTCCGCTGGGTCGAGGCGAACAGGGAGGGTGTTGCGCCCCAGCAACATCGCGTGGTGCTTGACGGCGGACCGTGCGTCACGCGAACTGGTACAGGTTCACCGGAAGGAGCACGTCATGTCATTCTGCGAAGGGGTCTGGCAGCAGGCGTTGCCGAGGCGCACCGCCATCCTCGGCCTGCCGTTCAACCGCGAGCTGGCGGCCGGAACGCTGCCGCGCGAGACGTTCCAGTTCTACATGCTGCAGGACAGCCTGTACCTCGACGGCTATTCGCGCGCCCTGTCGCTGCTGTCCGCCCGGGCACCGGAGACGGACATGATGCTGGAGTTCGCCCAGGCGGCGCAGGTCGCCCTTGTGGTCGAGCGCTCGCTGCACGAGAGCGTGTTCCGGGAATACGGCCTGGACCAGTCGGTGGTCGACGCGGCGGAGCCGTCGCCGACCTGCCTGGGCTACGTCAACTTCCTGATCGCGACCGCCCACCAGGCCAGCATCGAGGAGGCGGTGGGCGCCGTGCTGCCGTGCTTCTGGGTCTATCAGGAGGTGGGCAACACCATTCATGAACGCGCCACGGCGGACAATCCCTACCGCGCCTGGATCGATGCCTATGCCAGCGACGAGTTCGCCGCCGCGGTCCGGCGAGTGGTCGGCATCACCGACCGGCTGGCGCTGCACGCGTCGCCGAAAGCGGTCGCCGGCATGACGCGGGCGTTCATGCGCTCGGTGCAGTACGAATGGCTGTTCTGGGACCGGGCCTATACCCGGGAAAGCTGGCCGGTGTGAGCGAGAACCGGCCGGTAACGCCGCCTCGACATCGACCTGCGCCCCTGCTTTAATCGCCGCAAACGGGAGACAGGTCATGAGCTATGACATCAAGATCGTCGGCGGCACCATCGTGGACGGCACCGGCGCGCCCGGCTACCGGGGTGACGTCGGCATCAGGAACGGGCGCGTGGTCGCGCTGGGCGATGCGCCCGAACGGGGCCGCACCATGATAGACGCCGCCGGCAAGGTGGTCTGCCCGGGCTTCGTCGACATCCACACCCATTACGACGCCCAGGTGCTCTGGGACCGGATGCTGACCATTTCGCCGTGGCACGGCGTCACCACCGCGGTCGTCGGCAATTGCGGCTTCGGCATCGCGCCGACGCGGCCGGAGCATCGCCGGCTGATCCTGCAGACGCTGGAGAACGTGGAAGGCATGTCGCTCGACGCGCTGGAAGCGGGCCTTGGCGACGACTGGGGCTTCGAGACCTTTCCGGAGTATCTCGACGCGCTCGAGCGCCACGGCATGGCGATCAACATGGGCGTGCTGCTCGGCCACACGCCGCTGCGGATGTATGTGATGGGCGAGGACGCCGTCGAGCGTGCCGCGACGCCCGAGGAAGTGGCGCGGATGCGCGACCTGGTGCGTGAAGGCCTTGAAGCCGGCGCGGTCGGCTTCTCCACCTCGAAGGCGATCACTCACTGGGGCTATCACGGCAAGCCGGTGCCGAGCCGCCTCGCCGAGCTGGACGAGATCGAGGAACTGGCCAGCCCGGTCGGCGACGTGGGCGGCATGGTGCAGGTAAACGTGGGGCCGGGCTTCTACCTCAAGGAACTGGCGCCGATCGCCCGGCGGACCGGCCGCACCATCAGCTGGACGGCGATGCTGACCGGCCTGTTCGGCCCTGGCGGCCACCGCAAGCAGCTCGACCGCACGGCCGCCCTGGTCGAGGACGGGCTCAACATCATTCCGCAGGTGGCGTGCCGGCCGCTCAACTTCGAATTCCAGTTCGAGGCGCCGTTCCCGTTCGAGGCCATGCCCATGTTCTCCGAGCTGGGCGCCGGCACCCGCGAGGCGTGGCTGGCGAAATACGCCGATCCGGCGTGGCGCCAGCAGGTGCGCGACAGCCTGATCCCGGTGCTGGTCGGCTGGGCAGACCGGACCACCATCGCGGTCTATCCGCCCGAGCCGGCGCTGGAAGAGCGCAACCTGGCCGACATTGCCCGCGAGCGCGGCGTCGATGTCACGGATCTGGCGTTCGACATGGCGCTGAAGACGGACCTCAAGGCCCGTTTTCGCACCGCCGTGCTGAACACGGACGAGGAGGCGATCGGCGAGATGCTGCACGATCCCAATACGGTGCTGGGCCTGTCCGA
>JBKJNE010000145.1:0-2937 GCA_046596015.1 Alphaproteobacteria bacterium | reverse complement strand
GTCGCCGGCGCACAGCAGGCCCGGCAGGTCGGCGACGTCGGAGTCGATGAGCCCGTCGTCGCCGATCACCAGCATGCGGGCGGCGTCGCGCGGCCTGGCGGGCCGCAGGGCGATGCGGTCCTCGGGCAGGTGGAATTCGAAATCCGAGACTTTCATGGCGGCACGTCAATGCCGGAAGGGCCGACGGAAGGGAAGCCTATTCTGAATCGGTCAGCGCCGCCAAACTAGCCGAAAGGCGGTGGAGTGACGCCAGGGCGTCTCCAAACCGGCCGTCACCGATCTCCCGCCAGACCAGCGCCTCGGCGGCGGACAGGTCATCGATGGTGACCGGAAAGGCCGCCGCTTCCGCGACCGCACCCTTCTCGTTGATCAGGTAGCGGCCGTTGAGGGCGAACAGCACCTGCGCCAGGCAACAAAGCGCCCGGTAGGCGCATCCGGCGATATGGGTCCGTTCGCCGCGCCGCGCCGCCAGTCCGGCATTGTCGATGGCAAAACCCACTTCCCAGCCGAAGCGGGCGACAAGCGCCTGCCGCAACGGTTCGGGATAGGGTTGGGTGCGGCTCTTGAGACCGGCGAGCACGCCGTCCGGATCGAACAGCACGCGGCAGGTGGCGACCTCGCCCATCCAGATCGCCGAACAGAAGCCGTGCGGGTGTCCAACCTGGTAGTCCATGGTGAACCGGCCCTGCCGCGCCTCGTCGATGACGCCGCCGACACCGTCGAGATCGCGGTAGAGCAGGTCGACCTCCTGGCCGTCGATGGCCAGCCAGCCGCCGCCGATGATCCATCGTCCCCATTCGCCGATGTCGGTGACGGTCGCGGCCGCATCGTCGACCAGCGGCGTGATCGCCGCGCGCAACGCCGCGACGTCGAGCGCCCTGTCGCGCCGGTAGTACAGGCCGATGTCGTAATCCGAGGCCGGACCGGCGGTGCCGCGGCCGCGTGAGCCGCCCAGCGCGATAGCCGCCAGCCCCTCGACGGGTCCGAGCGCCTCGACCAGGCGTGCGAGCATGGGGTGGTCCATCCGCCGATTATGCCACCGGGCGGATGGACCGGAAACGCTAGACCGTATCGCCGGCGATGGTCGCCTTCAGGATCGTGTCCGGATTGCTGACCGAGCCGTTGGCGCGGCTGTCGCCCTTCTTGATCGAATCCACATGCTCCATACCACCGGTCACCTGGCCCCAGGCCGTGTACTGGCCGTTGAGGTGCGGCGCGTGGGCGAAGCAGATGAAGAACTGGCTGTCGCCGCTGTTCGGGTCCTGGGCGCGGGCCATGGAGACGGTGCCGCGCCCATGCGGCGTGTCGTTGAACTCGGCCTTCAGCTTGCGGCCCGAGCCGCCGGTGCCGGTGCCATGCGGGCAGCCGGTCTGGGCCATGAAGCCGTCGATCACCCGGTGGAACTTCAGCCCGTCATAGAAGCCCTGGCGCACCAGCTCCTTGATGCGGGCGACATGGCCCGGCGCCTTTGCGGGCAGCAGTTCGATGGTGACCCGGCCATCCTTCAGGTCCAGGTACAGCGTGTTCTCGGCATCCATGATGTTTCTCCTGTTCGGCGGCGCGCTGGCGCCGCGGTCCTATTGGGGCGCGGGGATTGTCGGTGTCGATGGCCCGCGTTCCTCGGGTGTCATGTCGGCGGCGACCCTGAGCGACGTGATGGTGTCGGGAAAGTCGACCTTGCCGTTGTTTTCCTCGGTGCCCTGGCGGATCTGGTCGACGGCTTCCATGCCTTCGATCACCCGGCCCCAGACCGTGTACTGGTTATCCAGCGACCGCTTGGCACTCAGCATGATGAAGAACTGGCTGTCGGCGCTGTCCACATTGCCGCCCTCGCGGGCCATGGAGACGGTGCCGCGCAGGTGCCGCAGGCTGTTGAACTCGGCCTTCATCTCCTTGCCGGAGCCGCCCGTGCCGTCGCCCTTGGGATCGCCGGTCTGGGCCATGAAGCCGGGGATGACCCGGTGGAACTTCAGGCCGTCATAGAAATGCTGGCGGACCAGTTCCTTGATCCGGGCCACATGACCCGGCGCCTTGTCGGGCCGCGTCTCGATGATGACCCGGCCACTCTTCAGCTCCAGGACCAGGGTGTTCTCCAGGTCGAGCTTCTCCCACTCCACGGCGTGCGCCGGCAGGCCGACTCCCGTCATGACCGCCGCCACCAGCAGTGCACGGATCATACGCATGGCTATTCCTGCTCCTTCAGCCGCGCCAGGGTGCGCGCCTTCACGTCCGGCGGCACGAAGTGGCCGATCTCGCCGCCCATCATGGCGATCTCGCGGATCAGCTTGCCGGCGATGGACTGGAGACCAGTGCTCGCCGCCAGATAGACCGTCTCCACCTTGGGGTTGAGCGCCGTGTTCATGCCGTTCATCTGGAACTCGTAGTCGAAGTCGGTGACGCTGCGCAACCCGCGCACCAGCACCGTCGCGCCGACCTCGTCGGCGAACTGCACCACCAGGCCGCTGAACGGCCGCACGTCGACGGCGCCGTTGGCCTGCAGCCGGCTGGTCTCGCGGCGTACCATCTCGACCCGCTCCTCGAGCGAGAACACCGGCCCCTTGCCGGCGTTGATCGCCACGCCGATCACCAGCCGATCGACCAGCCGGAGCGCCCGGCCGATAATGTCGATGTGGCCGTTGTGGATCGGGTCGAAGGTGCCCGGATATAGCCCCACGCGTTCCTTTGTCATGCCGTCCCCGTCTATTCCGCGTCGCCGTCCGGCCCGGCGCTCGCTGGCCCATCGCCTTGGTCCGCGCCGGGGTCATCGGCGATGTCGCCCTCGGTTCCATCATCCTCGCCCACATCGGCGAGCCGGGCCACGGAAACCACCTTCTCGTCCTCCGCCACCTTGAACAGGGTGACGCCCTGCGAGGCGCGGCCGGTGATGCGGATGTCATGCACGCCCATGCGGATGAGCTGGCCGCCATTGCTGGTCAG
>JBKJNE010000109.1:0-8838 GCA_046596015.1 Alphaproteobacteria bacterium | reverse complement strand
CCTGCCGTTCTGAAAGCGCTGTAATGGCCGCACCCGTCATCAGTCCCGAGATCGACGGGCTCATCCAGCTTCTCGCCAAGCTGCCGGGGCTCGGCCCACGCTCGGCCCGGCGCGCGGTGCTGTGGCTGATCAAGCGGCGCGAGACCGCCCTGGTCCAGCTTGTCCAGGCCCTCAACGCCGTCCACGGCGCGCTGGTCGAGTGCTCGACCTGCGGCAACGTCGATACCCGCGATCCTTGCGCGATCTGCGCCGATCATCGCCGCGATGCGCGCCAGTTGTGCGTGGTCGAGGAAGTGGCCGATTTGTGGGCGCTGGAGCGCGCCGCCTATAAGGGCCGCTATCACATATTGGGCGGCGTGCTGTCGGCGCTCGACGGCGTCGGCCCGGACGATCTGCACATCGCCGGCCTGATCGATCGGGCGAGCCGGCCCGAGGTGGCCGAGATCATCCTCGCCATGAACGCCACCGTCGACGGCCAGACCACCGCCCACTACATCACCGACCGGCTGCAGGGCGCGGGCGTCGCCATCACCAGCCTCGCCCACGGCGTCCCCATGGGCGGCGAGCTCGATTACCTGGACGACGGGACGCTGACGACTGCGCTGCGGGCCAGACGGCCGTTCTGAAACCCTTCCCATTCTTGTCATCCCGGCGAACGAAAGCCGGGATGACAATCGAGGAGTGGCGAAACCCCCTAATTCTCCACCACCAGCTTCACCACCGGCTCGACCTTGTCCAGTTCCAGCTCCTCGATCCTGCCGGCGCGGCTGGTGACCTTCTTGCTGGAGATGACGATGTCGTCGATGTCGCGGCTGGCCTGGTTGAAATGCGTCTGGAGGGCATCTACTCGCTTGTCCAGCCGGCGGATGTCCTCCATCAGCACGGCGACCTCCTTCTGGATCAGCCCGGCCTGCTCGCGCATCCGCACATCCCTGAGGATGGCGCGGACGGTATTCAGGGTCGCCATCATGGTGGTGGGCGAGACGATCCACACCTTGGCGGCGAACGACTTTTCCACCACGTCGCGGAAATTGGCGTGCAGTTCGGCATAGACCGCCTCGGACGGCAGGAACATCAGCGCCGAATCGGCGGTGCCCTCGATCGCCACGTAGCGCTCGGCGATGTCGGCCACGTGCTTCAATACGTCGATGCGGAAGGCGCGCTCGGCCAGCTTGCGCTCGTCGCCGCGCTCGGCGGCCTGCAGCAGCCGGTAGCTTTCCAGCGGGAACTTGGCGTCGATGGCGATGGAGCCGGGCGGCTTGGGCAGATGGATCAGGCAGTCGGCGCGCTTGCCATTGGTCAGCGTCGCCTGGAACTCGTAGGCCGTCGGCGGCAGGATGGACGAGACCAGGTCGTTGAGCTGAATCTCGCCGAACGCGCCGCGCGCCTGCTTGTTGGACAGGATGTCCTGCAGCCCGACCACGTCGTTCGACAGCTTGATGAGGTTATCCTGCGCCTTGTCGATGACGGTGAGCCGCTCCTGGATCTCGCCCAGCGACTTCGCGGTCTTTTCCGCGTTCTGGCTGAAGCCTTCGCCCAGCCTATGCGTGACGCTGTCGAGCCGCTGGTTGATGGCGCTCTGCAGGCTGACCTGGCTTTCGGCGAGCGCCTGGAGCCTTGCCGTCAGGCTGGAGAGCTGGTCGGCCTGCCACTGCGCCATGGGATCATGGCGCGGCTGCTTCAGGTGGCCCAGCACCAGCCAGAAGCCGCCCGCGACCAGCAGGGCTACGGCGATCAGGCCGAATATCAGCAGCGCTCCGGAGTCTTCCATCGGTCCTCGGTTTTGATGACAGGCATATGAGATAGGGTATCATGCCGGGATTCACCGTGCCCAGCGCCGCTTGACGCTTCCGGCCGCCCGTACTACCTACCGGCAAACAACCCCAGCGAGCAGCCATGGCCATCCGCAAGATCGTCACCGTTCCCGATCCGGTCCTCAAGCAGGTGTCGACGCCTGTGGCGAAGGTCGACGACGCCCTGCGCGAACTGATGGACGACATGCTGGAGACCATGTACGACGCGCCCGGCATCGGCCTCGCCGCCATCCAGGTCGGCGTACCCAAGCGGGTGCTCGTCATGGACATCGCGACGGAAGAGGAAGGCCGCATGCCGCGGTACTTCGTCAATCCCGAGATCGTCTGGGAATCCGAGGAGCTGAGCTCCTACCAGGAAGGCTGCCTGTCGGTGCCGGAGTCCTTCGGCGACGTGGACCGGCCCGCCGAGGTGAAGGTGACGTTCCTCGACTACAATGGCGAAGCACAAGAGATCCATGCCACCGGCCTGCTCGCCACCTGCATCCAGCACGAGATGGACCATTTGAACGGCGTGCTGTTCATCGACCATCTGTCGCGGATGAAGCGCGACATGATCGTGCGCAAGCTGACCAAGGCTCGCAAAGCCGAAGCCGCCGAATAGCCGGACGCAACGGATGCGCATCGCCTTCATGGGCACGCCCGACTTCGCGGCGCGCATCCTCGCCGATCTTGCCGGCTGGTCGCGGACCAACCGGCATCAGATCGTCGCCGTCTACAGCCAGCCGCCGCGCGAGGCAGGGCGCGGCAAGAAGCCGCAGCCGTCGCCGGTACACCGGCTGGCGGATGAGTTGGGCATTCCGGTGTTCACTCCCGAGAAGCTGAAATCCGCCGAGGACCTGCAGGCGTTCGCGGCGCTCGACCTCGACGTGGCGGTGGTCGCCGCCTACGGCCTGATCCTGCCCAAGCCGATCCTCGACGCGCCGCGCCTGGGGTGCCTCAACGTCCATGCCTCACTGCTGCCGCGCTGGCGGGGCGCGGCGCCGATCCAGCGGGCGATCATGGCGGGCGACGACAGGACCGGCGTCTGCATCATGCGGATGGCGGAAGGCCTCGACACCGGCCCGGTCTACAGGCGCGTGGAAATTCCCATCGGCCCGGAGATGACGGCGGGGGAGTTGCACGACGCACTGGCCGCGCTGGGCGGCGCCCCGCTTTTCGAGGCGCTGGCGGATTTGCAGGCGGGCGCCGTTCCCGAGCCGCAGCCCGAGGACGGCGTGACCTACGCCAGGAAGATCGACAAGGCCGAGGCGCGCATCGACTGGTCCCACCCCGCCGTCGAGGTGGACCGCCAGATCCGCGGCCTCAGCCCATTCCCCGGCGCATGGTTCGAGCTGCGCGGCGAGCGCATCAAGGTACTGCGCAGCAGGGCTGCCGCTGGCTCGGGCGCGCCCGGCACGGCGGTCGACGACAGGCTGACCATCGCCTGCGGCGACGGCGCGGTGGCGTTGACCCTGCTCCAGCGCGCCGGTAAGGGCGCCATGGATGCAGGCCCACTGCTGCGGGGCTTCCCGGTCGCCAAAGGCGAGGCGCTGGGCTGATGGACATTCCGCATTTCCACCATATCTGATAGAATGGTGGAAGGAGAACGACATGGCCTTGAACATCAAGGACGACCAGATCCACGACATGGCCAAGGAGCTTGCGAAGTTGCAGGGCAGCTCGCTGACCGATGCGGTGCGCGGCGCGCTTCGTGCTGCGCTGGATCGAAAGCGCCTCGCCACAGACCACGAAGCACAGGAACGTCTGGCCCGGCTGCTAGAAATCGTCAGGCGCTTCAATGAACTTCCCGATTCTCCCGATGCGCCGCCGATCACACCCGACCGCCCCGCGAGTGACCATTCCTGGCTTTACGATGAGAATGGATTGCCTGCCTGATGGTCGTCGACTCATCGGCCCTGATCGCGGTCCTTTTTGCCGAACCCGACTACATGCCGTTCGCCACAGCCCTGACGTCCTCGGCAGACAAGTTCATCTCAGCCGCGACGCTGGTGGAAACCGCGCTGGTAGTCGAGTCAAGGCGCCGTGAGCGTGGGCGGGCGGAACTGGACGCCACCATCATTGAATGCCAATTGGCCATAGTCCCTGTGGACATCGCTCAGGCGGAGGCCGCGCGGGCAGCATGGCGTTTGTACGGAAAGGGACGCCACCAAGCCGCATTGAACTTCGGCGACTGTTTCTCTTACGCGCTTGCCAAAGTCATGAACGATACTCTGTTGTTTCGCGGCCGGGATTTCGCCCTGACCGACATTGCGTCGCACCTCTGATCATGCCCCGCTACCGTCTCACCATCGAATATGACGGCGGGCCGTTCGTCGGCTTCCAGCGCCAGACCAACGGACCCTCGATCCAGGCGGCGCTGGAGCGCGCCATCGAGCTGTTCTGCGGCGAGGCGGTGACCGTCACCGGCGCGGGCCGCACAGACGCGGGAGTCCACGCGGAAGGCCAGGTGGTGCATTTCGACCTGACCGCCGACAAGGGCCCGAACGAGGTCCAGGGCGCGCTCAACCATCACCTGAAGCCCGATCCGGTCGCGGTGCTGGACGCGGCGGTCGCAGCCCCGGAATTCCATGCCCGGTTCGACGCCATCGGCCGCGCCTATCGCTACCGCATTGTCAACCGGCGCCCGCCGCTGACGTTCGACCACGGGCTGGCCTGGCAGGTGCCGGTGCCGCTCGATGCAGGCGCCATGCACGACGCGGCCCAACGGCTGGTCGGCCGGCACGACTTCACCACCTTTCGGTCGGTGCATTGCCAGGCGCAGTCGCCGCTGAAGACCCTCGACCGGCTGGACGTCATGCGCCACGGCCACGAGATCACGGTGATCGCCGAGGCGCGCTCGTTCCTGCACCACCAGGTGCGGTCCATGGTCGGCACGCTGAAGCTGGTCGGCGAGGGCAAGTGGACGGCGGACGACGTCACGGCGGCGCTTGAGGCGCGCGACAGGCAAAGGCTGGGGCTGAATGCGCCGCCCGACGGGCTGTACCTGACGAACGTGGTCTATCCGGCGAAATAGCGCCGCAGCACTTCCTCGTAGATCTTCGTCAGGCCTTCGATGTCCGAGACAGCGACCCGCTCGTCGACCTTGTGCATGGTGCCGCTCGCCATGCCGAACTCGATCACCGGGCAGTAGTCCTTGATGAAGCGCGCGTCGGAGGTGCCGCCGGTCGTGCTCAGCTCCGGCTCCACGCCCAGCACCGACTTGCAAGCCTCGACGATCAGGGTGCTGAGCTTGCCGGGGGGCGTGAGGAAGGATTCGCCGCTGACCTTGATCGTCAGGTCGTAGGCGATCAATTCCTGGTCCATTGCGTTGCGCACCAGCCGCTCGACGTCCTCGGAGGAATGGTCGCTGTTGAACCGCACGTTGAAGCGGCAGCGCGCCCACGCCGGGATGACGTTCTCGGCGCCCGGGCTGGTCTCCATGGCGGTGATCTCCAGGTTGGACGCCTGAAAGTGGGCGTTGCCCCGGTCCAGCTCGAGTTCGACCAGCCGGGCCATCAACCGCGCCAGCTTGGGCGCCGGATTGTCGGCCAGGTGCGGATAGGCCACGTGCCCCTGCACGCCATTGATGGTGACCAGGCCGTTGAGGCTGCCGCGCCGGCCGATCTTGGCCATGTCGCCCAGCCTGACGGGATTGGTCGGCTCGCCGACGAGGCAATGGGTGAGCTGTTCGCCCTCGGCCCGCAGCGCTTCCAGCACCTTCCTGGTGCCGTTGATCGACGGGCCTTCCTCGTCGCCGGTGATCAGCAGGCTGATGGAGCCGGGAAAATCCTTGTGTCCGGCGGCGAACCGTCCAGCCGCCGCGGTGAAGCAGGCGATGGCCGCCTTCATGTCGGCCGCGCCGCGCCCGAACAGATTGCCGCCGATGATCTCGGCGCCGAACGGATCCACCGTCCAGCCGGCCAGGTCGCCGACCGGCACCACATCCGTGTGCCCGGCGAAGCAGAAGTTCGGCAACGCCGTACCGAGCCGCGCATAGAGGTTGTCGATGTCGGGCGTGCCCGCCTCGGAGAACACGTAGCGCCGGCAGGCGAAGCCGATCTGCTCCAGCGCCCGTTGCAGCACGTCGAGCGCCCCCGCATCCGCCGGCGTCACACTGGGACGGCGGATCAACTCCTGGGTCAATTCAACGGGATCGATCTTGGCCACCACCACACCCCCAAATCTTCAGGTGCGCAGCAGTTCGTTGATCGAGGTCTTCGAGCGGGTTTTCTCATCCACCCGCTTCACGATCACCGCGCAATACAGGCTCGGACCGGGCGTGCCGTCGGGCAGCGCCTTGCCGGGGAGCGCGCCGGGGACCACCACCGAATAGGCGGGGACGCGGCCGTAGAACACCTCGCCGGTGTCGCGGTCGACGATCTTGGTGCTGGAGCCGATATAGACGCCCATGGACAGCACCGAGCCTTCCTCGACGATGACGCCCTCGGCCACTTCCGAGCGGGCGCCGATGAACACGTTGTCCTCGATGCGGACCGGATCGGCCTGCAGCGGCTCGAGCACGCCGCCGATGCCGGCGCCGCCGGAGATGTGGCAGTTCCTGCCGATCTGGGCGCATGAGCCGACCGTGGCCCAGGTGTCGATCATGGAGTTCTCGCCCACATGGGCGCCCAGATTGACGAAGCTGGGCATCAGCACCACGCCGGGCGCGATATAGGCCGAGCGGCGTACGATGCAGCCGGGCACGGCGCGGAACCGCGCATTGCGGAACTGCTCGACGCCCCAGCCATCGAACTTGGACGGCACCTTGTCGAACCAGCGGGTGGCGTTGCCCGGGCCGCCGGTGATCGGCTCCATGTCGTTGAGGCGGAACGACAGCAGCACCGCCTTCTTGAGCCACTGGTTGACGATCCAGCCGCCATCGGTCTTCTCGGCCACGCGCGCCTTGCCGGCGTCGAGGGCGGACAGCACCGCGTCCACCGCGTCGCGGACCTCGCCGGTGGTGGTCAGGGAAATTCCGTCGCGCTCTTCCCAGGCACGGTCGATGATCGGCTCCAGGCTCGTCAGGCTCATGGCTCTATCCTTGAATCGTGAGGCGCGGAGACCATAGCCGCGCCGGGCGGCGTGTCAATCGGCAAGGCCCGCCACATCCGCCAGCCACGCGGACAGATCGTCGGCCACGTAATCGATGAATCTGCGGTCGGCGCCGGCCCGCGACCACTCGGAGGCGGTCGGTATCCAGACCGTGGTGATGCCCAGGTCGTGGGCCGGGATCAGGTTCTTGGCCAGATCCTCGACCATCACCGCGTCGTCCGGATCGATGGCATAGGCCTCGATCAGCGCGCCGAACGCGCCTGGATCGGGCTTGGGAATGAAGTCGGACGCCAGCACGTCGAAGGTGCCTTCGAACAGATGGGTAATCCCCAGCCGTTCCATCACCCGCGCCGCGTGGCCGGCCGAGCCGTTGGTGTAGACGATCTTGCGGCCGGGTAGTACTTCCAGCGCCCTCGCCATGCGCTCGTCCGGCATGACCACGCTGACGTCGATATCGTGGACGTAGTCGAGATAATCGTGCGGATCGACCTGGTGGTGGCGCATCAGTCCGGCGAGCGTGGTGCCGTACTGCATGAAGTAGTCCTTCTGCACCTTGCGCGCCTCGATCAGGTCGACGCTGAGCAGCTTCGAGATATAGGCGCCCATCTTCACGTCGATCTGGGCGAACAGGTCGCAGGCCGCCGGATAGAGCGTGTTGTCGAGATCGAAGATCCAGGTGGCCTTGTTGTAAAGCTCGTGCGACATCAGCCGCCCAGCGCCTGGAACGCCGCCTCCGGATCGGCCGCGAACGACGCCAGATGCCGCCGGTAGAGGCCGACCAGCTTCCCGGTCACCTCGCCCGGCGCGCCGTTCGCCACCGGCTTGCCGTCGATGGTCACCACCGGGATCGGACCGCCCGTGGTGCTGGTGAAGAACGCTTCCTTGGCAGAGAGCGCCTCGGCCACGGTGAAGGCGCGTTCTGCGACCTTGATTCCCGCGTCGCGGGCCTGGGCGATCACCACCTGCCGGGTGATGCCGGCCAGGATGCTGTTGGACAGCGGCCGCGTGACGATGGTGCCGTCCGCCGTGACGATCCAGGCGTTGGTCGAGGCGCCCTCGGTGACGTTGCCGTCGCGGTCGACCATCCACGCCTCGAACGCGCCGGCGTCGCGCGCCGCCTGCTTGGCAAGCGCGTTGGGCAGCAGCGACACAGCCTTGATATCGACCCGGCCCCAGCGCAGGTCCGGCATGGTCGCCACCGCGACGCCCGACGCCGCGCGGGCGGCAATCCGGGAAAAATCCAGCGGCCGGCAGGTCATGATCACCGACGGGCGCAGGTCTTTCGGGAACGCGCTGTCGCGCGGCGAATGGCGCAGGCTGGGTGCGCCGCGGCCGACCTGGACGTAGAGCAGGCCGTATTGCAGCCGGTTCTTCCGCACAAGGTTATGGGCGATCACCACCAGCACTGCCCGGTTCGGGTGCCCCTCGATGCGCAACTCGGACAACGACCGGTCCAGCCGGTCCAGGTGCGGCTCGAGATCGGCGATCCGGCCGCCGATGACCGCGATCACCTCATAGGCCGCGTCGGCGAACACCACCGCCCGGTCGTCCACATGGACCGCCGCATGGGCATAGGGCACGTAGCGGCCATTGACGTATGCAACGCGGGACACGGCTCAGCCCGGCGACAGCACGGTGGGAACCGCTTCCGGCAGCATGTCCGGATAGTCGAGCGTGTAGTGCAGGCCGCGGCTTTCCCGGCGCGAGGCGGCCGAGCGGACGATCAGGTCGGCCACGGTCGCCAGGTTGCGCAGCTCCAGCAGGTCCGGCGTGACGTGAAAATTGGCATAGTATTCTTGGATCTCGGCGCGCAGCAGATCAACGCGGCTCTGGGCGCGGCGCAAGCGCTTGTCGGTGCGCACGATGCCCACATAGTTCCACATGGTGCGGCGCAGCTCGTCCCAGTTGTGGGACACCACGACCTCCTCGTCCGAATTGGTGACACGGCTTTCGTCCCACGACTTCAGGGCCGGTGGCGCGGGCAGCGTCTCCA
>JBKJNE010000413.1:0-4223 GCA_046596015.1 Alphaproteobacteria bacterium | reverse complement strand
GGCATTGCGCGGGCGTTCGTGCAAGGCCCTTCGACAGGCCCAGGGACACGGTGAAGGTTGTCTTTTGCCCAACAAAAGTTGGAGAGCACCTCACCGGATCGCCCACTATTCCGTGATGAAACAAAAAGGGCGCCCGAAGGCGCCCTTTCCGTATCAGTTAACGCTTCGATCAGAAGTCGAAGCCGCCATGCATCTGGCCCACCATGGAATACAGCATGGGGATCGAGAGCAGGGTGTTGATGCGCGAGAACATCTTGGCGCGGGCGGCGGCCTTCGGCTTGGCGGCGGCGTCGGCGGTGACCAGGCCCAGCGCGATCTTCTGGCTCGGCCAGATGATGAACCAGACGTTGAACCACATGATCATGGCGAACCACATGCCGTAGCCGATGCCGTGGCGCAGCAGCAGAGCGTCGATCAGATAGCCGCTGAACAGCGCCAGCAGCAGGCCGGTGATCAGGGTAGCCATGGCGGCCCAGCGGAACCAGAACAGCGCCTCGGGGGCGATGTGCTTGGAGACGCCCGGCTTCAGCTCGTCGGGGATCTTCGGCATGGTCGGGATCTGCACGAAATTGAAGTACCACAGCAGGCCGATCCACATGACGCCGCTGATCACGTGCAGCCAGCGGTCGAGGAACGACACGTATATCGGCACATCGAAGATCGGACCCATGGACAGGGAGCCGGTGATGGTGTGCTGACCGACGAAAACCATGATGATGGTCAGGATGAAGCCGCAGACGATCGTGATCGGCAACGAGTCGGTAATCTTTGACATATTGTCTCTCCCCTTTTTGGCGCTAGATCAGAGGCCGTGAGCGACCGTTGCCTCTTCGAGGGTGGATGATACCACAAGATGATGGGGGAACAAGGTACATGACCCCTAATGAGGCCCTTCGCGGCCGCGCGAATCCGGATTAAAAGGCACGCATGCAGGCCGTGGCCAACCATACCTACCAGTGCGCGTCCATCGTTCGGCGCAACGATCACGACCGCTATCTGACCGTGCTGCACGCGCGCACCGAGGACCGGCCCGGCCTGTTCGGGCTCTATGCCTTCAACGTCGAGGTGGCGAAGACCCGCGAGGTGGTGACCGAGCCGGCGCTGGGCGAAATCCGGCTGCAATGGTGGCGCGAGACCATCGAGCAGCTCTACCGCGGCCAGTGCCGCGAGCACGAGGTGGTCAAGGCGCTCGCCGACCTGCTGCATGAGCGCGATCTGCCCGAGAAGGCGTTGCTCGACCTGATCGACGCTCGCGAGGGCGATCTCTACGACGAGCAGCCGCAGACCCTGCAGCAGCTCGAGGCCTATGCCGAGCGCACCGGCGGCGGCATCCAGGCGCTGGCCGCGCTGTGCGTCGGCGCCACCAACGGCGCGCTCGAGGCGGCGCGTCACGTCGGCATCGCCTGGGCGCTGACCGGCCTTGTCCGCGCGCTGCCCTGGCACCTGCATCACGGCCGCGTCTACGTGCCCGCCGACCTGATGCGCGAGGAGGGCCTTGTCGACCCGCTGCTGCCCGACCTGGAACAGACCCAGGCGCTGTCGCGCATCCTGCGCCGAATCGGCGACCGGGCGCGCGCCCACCTGATCTGCGCCCGGCAGAAAAGCCAGTCGGTAGCGCCCGAGGTCAAGCCGATCCTGCGCCTCGCCTGTCTCGCCGACGGCTACCTGGCCTGCCTGGAGCGCAGCGGCTACGTCCCAGATCACGTGAACTACGAGCGCGGCGCGCTCGGCCGGCAGCTACGGCTCACCTGGGCAGGGCTGACCCGGAAGTTCTGACTATTCCGCCGCCGCGCGGCCCGTCACACCCAGCCACGCATCCAGATCGCGCAGCGCCCGGTGGGCCACCGACCGCTTGCGCTCGTTCTTGCGCACCCTCTCGTCGGGCGGCGGCAGCAGGCCGAAATTGATGTTCATCGGCTGGAAGCTGTCCGGCGCGTCGCGGCCTGTCGTGTGGCCGCCGGTGATGTGGTTGAGCAGCGCGCCCAGCGCCGTGGTCTCGGGCGGCGGCGACGCCTCTGCGCCCACCGCCTGCGCCGCGGCGAAGCGGCCGGCCAGCAGGCCGATGGCGGCGCTCTCGACGTAGCCTTCAACGCCGGTCACTTGACCGGCAAATCGGATATGCGGCCTCACCTTCAGCCGGAGCTGCCGGTCCAGCAGTGCCGGGCTATTGAGGAAGGTGTTGCGGTGGATGCCGCCGAGCCGGGCGAACCGGGCGTTCTCCAGGCCGGGAATGGTGCGGAACACCTCGGTCTGGGCCGCGTGCTTCATCTTGGTCTGGAAGCCGACCATGTTGTAGAGGCTGCCCAGCTTGTTGTCCTGGCGAAGCTGGACCACGGCGAAGGGCCGCCTCGGGTCGTTCGGATTGGTCAGGCCGACCGGCTTCAGCGGGCCATAGGCGAGGGTGAGCGGGCCGCGCTCGGCCATCACCTCGACCGGCAGACACGCCTCGAAGTACGGCGTGTCCTTCTCCCACTCCTTGAACTCGGTCTTGGGCGCGTCGACCAGCGCGGCGACGAAGGCGCGGTACTGCGCCTCGTCCATGGCGCAGTTGATATAGTCGGCGCCGTCGCCCTTGTCGTAGCGCGACTGGAACCACGCCTTCGAGAAGTCGATGCTGTCCTTGTAGACGATGGGCGCGATGGCGTCGAAGAAGGCGAGGGAGTCGGTGCCGGTCTCGGCGCGGATCGCCTCGGCCAGCGGCGCGGCGGTCAGCGGCCCGGTGGCGATGACGACGCTGCCCCAATCCTCCGGCGGCAGGGTTTCGACCACGCCGCGCTCGATGGTGATCAGCGGTTCGGCGCGGAGGGCGGCCTCGACGGCGGCGCTGAACGCCTCCCGGTCGACGGCGAGCGCGCCGCCGGCGGGCACGCGGTTGGCGTCGCCCGACGACAGGATCAGCGAGCCGCAGCGGCGCATCTCCTCGTGCAACAGGCCGACGGCGTTGTTCTCCATGTCGTCCGAACGGAACGAGTTGGAGCACACCAGCTCGGCGAGGCCGCCGGTCTGGTGCGCGTCGGTCATGCGCACGGGCCGCATCTCGTGCAGGATCACCTTCACGCCGGCCCGCGCGATCTGCCACGCCACCTCGCTGCCCGCCAATCCGCCGCCGATCACATGAATGGGTCTGGTCATGCGGGTGATGTAGAGCATCGTCCCGTCATTGTCACCTTGGCCAGCCATCCTATTTGCCCGAATAGCTGAAGATGACTATCATGGTCATCATGACTATTCAGGAGAATACCGTGGACGATAGCTGGACGGTAGCGGAAGCCAAGGCGAAGCTAAGCGAGGTCATCGACCGCGCCCAGACCGATGGCCCTCAACTCATCACACGCAAGGGCAAGAAAGCCGTCGTTGTCGTGGATGCCGGGGAGTGGGAGCGGAAGACCAAACGGAAGGGGACACTCGCCGACTTCTTTGCGTCGTCGCCACTCCCGGGATCAGATCTCGAGATCGAGCGACTTAAGGATTTGCCCCGAGAGATCGATCTGTGACGTTTCTCGTGGATACAAACCTGGTTTCCGAATGGGCGAAACCGGAGATCGATCCACGAGTGGTCGAGTGGTGGCGTTCGATTGACGAGAACCGAACATTTCTGAGTGTCGCGACTCTAGCCGAACTGCGCCAAGGTATTCAGCGCCTGCCGACCGGGAGGCGTAGAAATCAATTGACGGAATGGCTCCAGGACGACCTGCGTGAACGATTTGAAGGACGCATTCTGTACATTGGTGACGCCATTGCCGACATGTGGGGCTTTGTCGTCGCGGAGCGTTTCGCGGTTGGCCGGCCAATCGGCATCATGGACGCGTTTCTGGCGGCAACCGCCCGCGTCCATGAGTTGAACCTTGTAACCCGCAACACGAAAGACTTTTCCCACTTGGACCTCACGCTGATCAACCCGTGGGAAGACGCCTAACTCGAGCCAATAATGCCGAGAATACGACAATGGCCGCTACTGCCACTCTGTCCAGCAAGTTCAAGATTTCCATTCCCAAGGCTGTCCGCGAACAACTGCGCTGGGCCGCCGGGCAGGAACTCGTGTTCATTCCCAAGGGCGAGGGTGTCCTGCTAATGCCCGTTCCCAACCTGGAGGAGTTGGCAGACATCGCCAAGGGCGCGCTCACGAACAACTGCCGCGACCGCGAGGACCGCTACTGACGACGGCAGGGTTAGCCGCGCGAAGTACGACGCGGACCGATCTCCCCTAAGCCCTTTTCCGCCGG
>JBKJNE010000361.1:0-2516 GCA_046596015.1 Alphaproteobacteria bacterium | reverse complement strand
GGTGATGGTGCCCGCGCCGATGTTGGCCTGGGCGCCGACCCGCGCATCGCCGATATAGGACAAATGATTGGCCTTGGCGCCCTTCTCGATAACCGCCTTCTTGATCTCGACGAAGTTGCCGATATGGGCGTCTTCGCCGATGTCGGCGCCGGGGCGCAGCCGGGCGAACGGGCCGATCCGCGCGCCCGAGGCCACATGCGCGCCCTCGATATGGCAGAACGCCTCGATCCGCACGCCATCCTCGATGCTGACGCCCGGGCCGAACACCACGCTGGGGCCGATGGTGACGTCGCGGCCCAGGATGGTGTCGGCGCTGAAATACACCGTATCCGGATCGGCCAGCGTGACGCCCTCGTCCATGAAATGCTCGCGGCGGCGGCGCTGCCAGATCGCCTCGGCCTTCGCCAGTTCGGAGCGGGAATTGACGCCCATCACTTCGTCCTCGGAAGCCTCGACCACGGCGCAGCCGAAGCCCCTGTCGCGGGCGATGGCGACGATGTCGGTCAGGTAGAACTCGCCCTTGGCGTTGCCGTTGCCGATGCCGCGCAGCAGCTCGAGCGCGTGCCGACCGTCGAGCGCCATCAGGCCGGCGTTGCACAGGCCGATCTCGAGCTCCTCGCCACCGGCCTCACGGGCCTCGACGATCCGCTTGAGCTTGCCCTTCTTCATCACCAACCGGCCATAGGCGGCCGGATCGGTGGGCGTGAAGCCCAGTACCACCACGGCAGGGCTATCGTCCGCCCGCCGGCGCTCCAGCATCATCCGGTAGGTGGCTTGCGTCACCAGCGGCGTGTCGGCGAAGGCGACGATGACGTCGCCGTCGAAGCCGTCCAGCACCTCGGCGGCGGCCAGGACCGCGTGACCGGTGCCGAGCGGCGGGTCCTGCACCGCGACGACGGCCGGCGCGACGGCCTTGGCCACCGGGTCCATGTCCCTGCCGAGGACGACGATGGTGCGCTCCGGCGCCAGCTCGGCGGCGGCGGCCAGCACATGATGCACCATGGCGCGGCCGGCGATGGGATGCAGCACCTTGGGCAGGCTGGATTTCATCCGCGTTCCCTTGCCCGCGGCAAGGACGACGACGGCGGTTTTCCGGGCTGTCATGAAGGGGTTTCTCGCTTCCGCGCAGGTCTTTGCTTTCAAGGCCGAAACCTGCCACAAAGGCCGCCGGTTTACCACCGCAGGATGCAGACAGGCTGGCCATGCGCCTTCCCGACACCGTGATATTCGACCTGGACGGCACCCTGGTCGACAGCGCCCCCGATCTGACCGGCGCGCTCAACCACACGATGCGCACCATCCGCCTGCCCGAGATCGGCGCCCATGAGGTGCGCCACATGGTGGGCCACGGTGCCCGCGCGCTGATCCAGAAGGCGGTGACGGCGGCCGGCACGACACTGGACGACGCGGCATTCGACCGCGCGTTCGAGACCTTCCTGGACTACTACGCCGACCACGTCGCCGATCTGACGACGCCGTTCCCCAACGCGGTCGAGACGCTGGCCCTGCTCGCGGACAACGGCGTGAAGCTGGGCGTGTGCACCAACAAGCCCCAGCGCCTCACCGAACTGCTGCTCGACGGCTTGGGCATGAGCCGCTGGTTCGGCGCCGTCCTGGGCGCCGACGCGGTGACCGAGAAGAAGCCCCACGCCGGCCACCTGACCGCCACCGTCGACCGCCTGGGCGGCGACCTGCGGCGCACCGTGATGGTCGGCGACAGCCAGACCGACGTGGACACCGCCCGCAACGCCGGCACGCCTGTGGTCGCGGTAAGCTTCGGCTACTCGACGGTTCCTGCGGCGGATTTGATGGCGGACCTGCTGATCGACGATTTCAATGAACTGCCCGAGGCGCTGGCGGCGCTGATCGCGCACAGGTAGCCACAACCCTTTCCATCACCGTCATCGCGAGGAGCGACGCGACGCGGCGACCCAGTCCACCCGCGTGCTACGGAGACTGAAGAAAGAGCTGGGTTGCCGCGCCCCTGCGGGTCTCGCAATGACGATCGGCGGAAGTGGCGTCCGCCCCTGCTTGACAAGCCGCAACGCAGGACCGTATTACGGCGCGTCCCAGGCGACGGGGGCGGATAGCTCAGTTGGTAGAGCGCCACGTTCACATCGTGGATGTCGGGGGTTCGAGTCCCTTTCCGCCCACCATCCTTTTCAATGGGTTATGATTTCCCGTTGGAATGCGCCAAGCCTTCAGCAATCACATAGCAATCAACTTGCGCAGTTTCGCGCGCTCTGCGCTTGCCGTGACGCCCAGGAATACGCACCCGTTGATCGTCGGCTGGGACAGTTGTGCCAGTAGGGACAAAAGGGACAATTGGGACAATAGGGCCAAAAGCCCGAATCCGCACGATCTGCTGCGACAGTTAGCCTTTAGGACGAAGGCTCATTGGCGTGTGTTGCCGAGATCAGCCGTGTCTGCCACCTCTCCGTGGATCGCCACATCGTTCTTGCCCGACCGCTTCACCTCATACATCGCCTGATCCGCCAGCTTCAGCAGCGCGGCCG
>JBKJNE010000317.1:0-13091 GCA_046596015.1 Alphaproteobacteria bacterium | reverse complement strand
GCGGCAAGCCGGGACCGGTCGTCGCCCTGCGCGCCGACATGGACGCGCTGCCGGTGACCGAGCCCGATGGGCTGCCCTTCGCCTCGAAGGTCAAGGCCGAATACAACGGCCAGCAGGTGGGCGTCATGCACGCCTGCGGGCACGACGCACATACCGCGATCCTGATGGGCGCGGCCAGGATCCTGGCCGGCATGAAGGCGGATCTTCCCGGCACCGTCGTGTTCCTGTTCCAGCCGGCCGAGGAGGGCGTGCCCACGGGCGAGACCGGCGGCGCCAAGCAGATGATCGCCGACGGTGCGCTCGCCGATCCGAAGGCGGACGTGGTGTTTGGCCTGCACACGTGGCCCGGGCCACCCGGAAGGCTGACGGTGCGCAACGGCGGCACCATGGCCGGCTCGGACCAGCTCTCCGTCACCGTGACCGGCCGGCAGACCCACGGCGCCATGCCGTCGAAGGGCGTCGATCCGGTGACCGCCTCGGCGCAGGTCATCCTCGCCCTGCAAACCATGGTGACGCGGCAGATGGATGCGGCGGCCTCGCCGGTGGTGATCTCGGTCGGCAGGATCAATGGCGGCATCCGGCACAACATCATCCCGGACAAGGTGGAGATGTCGGGCACCATCCGGCATCTCGATCCCGAGACCCACGGCCAGTTCCTGGAACGCATCCGCAAGACGATCACCGGCACCGCCGCGCTGGCGGGCGCCGCCGCCGACGTCACTATCGAGCCCTATGCGCCGCCGGTGTTCAATCCGGCCGATCTGGTGGCTCGGATGATGCCGACGCTGGAGCGGGTCGGCGCGGGTGCCGGCGGCGTGCTGCGCGATCCGCCGGCCACCATGGGCGCCGAGGACTTCGCCTGGTACCAGAAGGAGGTGCCGGGCATGTACTTCTTCCTGGGCATCAACAAGGCAGAGGTCGGCATTGGCGAGGCCGCTCCCAACCACTCGCCCGACTTCTTCATCAACGAGGACGCGCTGAAGACCGGCGTCGAGGCCATGGTCAGCCTGACCCTCGACTACATGGCCGGCGGCAACTGAAAAAATGGCCCCGGCGGGAAAGCCGGGGCCAGTCGGGAACGGTACGGTGCGGGAAGCGTCTGGCGGGTATGCTCAGTGTACCGTTCCGGGCTTCCCACGCGGGATGGTGACCGCGTGACAGGTGAACCAGACACCGGTCCGGCATCGCGATCATTGATCGCGATCAATGGGTCACTTGGAAAGCAACGGCCGTGAAGTGGGCGCGCATTTCACGGTTAGGGCACATTTCGAAAGGCGTGCGGCAGGAACCGGCGGGTTTGCGCCATTTCTACCCTCGGTTGTGTCGTCAAATTATCGGCGTTTTCCCGCGCCAGGATCGCGAAAGCGAAAACCGCGGGGAAAAAGCAGATGCAGAACTTGCTGGGGATCGTATCCGTGACGGCTCTTTGCGCCCTGTCCATCGGGGCGCCGTCCTGGGTCGCGGACGGTACCCTGCCGTCGCCGTTCGAGGTCAGGCAGGGCACGGTCATGCAACTCGTCGACCTCGCCGAGACCGACGACGTGAGAATCTGCCTCGACGCCGGCGCGAAGGCGGCCGCGAGGATCAGCTACGACGGCAACGAGGGCGCGGTGGGTTATGGCGACTGCGTCATGGTCCAGGCCCGGAACGTCGCGATCCGGGCCGCCGGCGACATGCCCGAGGGCAGCGTGGTCACCGGCGTCTACGCCATCGACTAGCTTATTCGGCGGGCGCGGGACGCCACCGCAGCAGGCGGCGCGCCAGCCGCTTCACCGGCGTGCCGGCATCGGCCATCAGCGTATAGGCGACAGGCACGATCAGCAGCGTCAGGAAGGTGGACGACAGCAGGCCGCCGATCACCAGCACGCCCATGGGCCGCCGCCATTCGGCGCCGTCCGAGGTGGCCAGAGCGATCGGGATCATGCCGAACACGGCCGACAGCGCGGTCATCAGGATCGGCCGCAGCCGGAGCGGCGCGGCGGCGCGCATGGCCTCGGTCGGGCTCATGCCGCGTTCGCGGAACTGGTTGGCGTATTCGACCAGCAGGATGCCGTTCTTCATCACCAGGCCCATCAGCACGAGCAGGCCGATCTGGGCGAACAGACTGAGGCCGCTGCCGTCGAGCCAGATCAGCAGGAACGCGCCGATGAAGGCGAGCGGCGCGCACAGCATCATGATCGCCGGCTGCATGAAACTGTCGAACTGGCTGGCCAGCACCATGTAGATCACCAGCAGCGCCATCAGGAACGCGAAGCCGATGGCGGCCGAGGATTCCTTCATGGTCTTGACCATGCCCTCGGACCGGACCGAGTAGCCGGCGGGAATATCCATCTCCGAGACCAGCCGCTGCAGTTCTGCGTCGGACTGACCGAGGGTGACGCCGGTGCTGTTGGCGCCCGTCACCTCGACCATGCGGCTGCGGTCCATGCGGGTGATCTCGACCGGCCCGTTGCCGATGGTCAGGCTGGCCACGTTGTCGAGGTCGACCAGCTCGCCCCGTGCGTTGGGGATCTGCAGCAGGCTCAGCCGCGACAGGTCGTCGCGCTGCGCTTCCTCCAGCCTCGCCCGGACGTCGTACCGTTCGCCGCCCTCCTGGTAGGTGCCGACGTCGACGCCGCCGACCAGCGCGCGGACCGTGCCGGCCAGCCGGTCGACCGACACACCCAGATCGGCGGCGGTCTGGCGGTCCACATGCACCTGAAGCTCGGGCTTGCCTGCCTCGAACGAGGTCTTGACGTCCTGGAAGACGGGCAGGGGACGCATCCTCGAGGCCAGCTCCTGCGCCAGCCGGTCCAGCTCGCGCAGGTCCTGGCCCTGGAACATCTGGTCGATGGGCTGGGCCGCGCCCGCGCCGCCCGAGACCCACGGAATCTCGGCCAGCTTCACCGACTTCAGCGCACCGCCATGCCGGCGCATGGCCGCGCGCACCTTGTCCATGATCTGGAACTGGTTCAGGTCGCGGTCGTGCTTGGGTGTCAGCCCCACATAGAAGTCGGCCTTGTTGACCTTGTTCTGCACGCCGGCGCCGACGGTCAGGAACACCGAGGCGACGCCATCGATCTTCTCGACGTCTCGGGCGATGGTCTGCGCCACCTGGCGGGTTTGGTCGATGCCGGTGCCCAGCGGCAGCTCGATCTCGACGGTGAACTCGCCGCGGTCGGTCTGCGGCATGAACTCGTTGGGCACCTGGCCGGCGACGAGGCCGCCCAGCATCACCGCGCCGACCAGCGCCGCCATGGCGACCCAGCGGCGGCGCAGGGTCGCATCGAGCAGGCGGCCATAGCCATGCTCAAAGCGCGTATGCACGCCCTCGAGCCGCTGCAGCAGGCCGGCCCGGCCGTCATGCTTTCTCAGGAAGCGCGAGCTGAGCATGGGCGTCAGCGTCATCGACACCAGGTACGACACCGCCACCGCGAACGACACGGTCAGTCCGTACTGGAAGAAGAACGCGCCGACCAGGCCCTGCATGAAGGCGATCGGCACGAACACGGCGATGACGGTGAGCGTGCCCGCCAGCACCGCCGCGCCGACCCGGCGGACGCCCTCCGACGCGGCCTCCATGGGCGGTTTTCCCTCCTCGATCAGCCGGTGGATGCTCTCGACCACCACGATGGCGTCATCGACCAGCAGGCCCACCGAGACGGACAACGCCATCATGGTCAGCATGTTCAGGGTGAAGCCGCAGACATAGAAGGCGAAGAAGGTCGCGATCACCGAGGTGGGAATGGCGATGGCGACGATCACCGTGCTGCGCGGGTTGAGCAGGAACAGGAAGGTGATGATCACCGCCAGCATGGCGCCCAGCACCATGTCCATGGTGACGTCACGGATCGACGACTGGATGAACCGGGCCACGTCCTTGGCAATGACCATCCGCACGCCCGCCGGCGCTTCCGCCTGGAGTTCGCCCAGCGCCTCGCGCACCGCCTCGGCGACGGCGACCGTGTTCTTGCCCGACTGGCGCCTGATCTCCAGCGACACGCCGCGCTTGCCGCCCAGCTCGGCATAGGTCCGCTCGTCCTCCATGCCGTCCTCGACTCGGGCGACGTCGCGCAGCCAGATCGGCGACCCGTCGCGGAAGGCGACCGCCACATTGCCGAACTCGGCGACGGATTCGACCTCGCCCTTGGTCTTGACCGAGAACTCGCGGGTGCCGCCGCCGGATTCCAGCCGGCCGCCGGGGATCTCGGCATGCTCCGAGCCGATGGCGGCGATCACCTGCTGGGCCGAGACGCCGAAGCCGCGCAGCCTGTCGATGTCGAGCCAGACCCGCACCTCGCGGTCGCGGCCGCCCACCAGCTCCACCGAGCCGACGCCGGGAATGCGCTGCAGCGCTTCCTTCACCGTGTTGTCGGCATAAAGGGTCAGGTCGCGGATCGGCAGGTCGCCCGCCACCAGCACCGACATGATCGGCTGGGAATCCGGATCGACCTTGTCGACGACGGGCGGCTCGGTTTCCTTCGGGATGTCGCCGCGGGCCAGCGCGATCTTGTCGCGGACTTCCTGGCTCTTGGTGTCGACGTTCTCCGACAGCTCGAACTCGATGAAGATCTGGCTCAGGCCCTCGGAACTCACCGACCGCATGGTCTTGATGCCGGCGATGGTGTTGAGCTTCTCCTCGATCGGGTCGGTGACCTCGGTCTCGACGGTCTCGGGCGTCGCGCCTTCCAGCACGGTGGAGACGGCGACGAAGGGATATTCGACGCGCGGGAACAGGTCGATGCCGACGCGGCCCAGCGACAGCGCGCCCAGCGCCACCAGCCCCGCGATCAGCATGACCGCGAAGACCGGCCGCCTGATGCAGAAATCAGCGAGACCCATCGGCCGTCTTCCCGACGCTGACCGGCGTGCCGTCCTTGACCTCGGCCAGCGCCGGGCCGGCCAGCACGGCCTCGCCCGGCTTCAGGCCGCCCAATACCTCGACCATCGCCGCGTCCACGTCGCGAACCTGGACCGCCTTGCGCCGCGCGACTTGGCCCTGCGCGACATAGACGTAGGTGTCGCCCGCCGGGCCGAGCACCGCCGCGCGCTCCAGCACGGCGGCGCGCCGCGGCGCCGGATGCAGGGTCAGCTTGGCGAACAGGCCGGGCTTGATGGCCAGGTCGGGGTTGGGCAGGTGGAGCCTGACCTCGACGCTTCTGGTGCGCGAGTCGACCTTGTCGTTGATCACGCCCAGCGTCGCCTCGACCGGCTCGGGCACACCCTCGACCGCCACGGTGACGCGGGTCCCGGGCCGCAGCCTCGGCAGATGGACGGCCGCCACCTGGGCGATCACCTCGACGGTATCCAGCTTGGCCACCTCCAGCACCGGCGTGTTCGACGTGGCGACCTGGATCATGGTCCCCTCATCGACGAAGCGGCCGGTGACGATGCCGTCATAGGGCGCGGTGACGGTGGCGTCGGCCAGGTTCTGGCGGGCCTGGGCCAGCGAGGCGTCGGCCATGCCCAGCCGGGCGCGGGCGGTGTCGAAGCGCGCCTGCACCTCGTCCATGCGGCCTTGCGAGACGACGCCCTTGCCGCGCAGCGACACGGCGCGCTCCAGGTCGCCCGAGGCCTGCTTCAGCTCGGCCTGGGCCAGCGCCAGCGCCTGCTCCTGCTCGGCCAGCCGGTTGCGGTAGTCGGCCTGGCGGGTGCGGAACAGCGGCTGGCCCACGGTGACCCGGTCGCCGACGTCGACGAACACGGCGTCGATGGTGCCGTCGACGCGCGGCTTGATCTGGGTGATCTTGTCGGCGTGGACCTCGCCGGTCGCCAGGATCGGGTTGACCACGTCCTGCGCGCGCACCATGACGGCGGTGAGCATCACCCGTTCGGCGGCGGGCGCCGTCGCCGACTTTCCGTCGCCACACGCGGCGGCAAGAGCGGCGAGCAGCAGCACGGCAGCCAGGCGGGTCATGGGTGCGGCCTTTCCATGCGGCCAAGCAACTCTTCGGCCAGATTGTCGGCCAGCACCGAGGTATCGGTGGTCAGCGTCGGATCGAGCGCCGGGAAGATCGGCGCGAACACGCAGTAGCCGTGGATCAGCGAGATCAGGTAGGCGGCGGTCTGGGCGCCGTCGCCGCCGGGCGCCAGCTCGGTCAGCAGCGCGGTCATGTGGGCGAACGGGCGGCCGAACACGTCGCCGACCAGCCGCTCGAACCGCTTGATGTCGCCGTCGAGCAGCTCGCGCTGCAGCAGCCGCGCGGCGACCGGATCGGCCGCCGTCGCCTGCACCAGCGCCGAGACCATCGCCTTCAGCCGCTCCCGCGGCGCGCCGGTCGCCTTCAGCGCGTCCTCGACCAGTGCGGCGCGCCGGCTGAAGACCTGCGCCAGCGCCGCGAAATACAGCGCTTCCTTGTCGGGATGGTGGTTGTAGAGGCTGGCCGCCTTGATGCCCACCGCCTCGGCGATGTCGCGCATCGACACGCCGGCGAAACCCCGCTCGGCGAACAGTGGCGCGGCGATGGCGGCGATGCGGCCGCGGGTCGAATAGTCGGTGGCAGTGGCTGTGGACATACTTGACGCTAACTAACGTTCGTTAGCATCACTATGGTGGCCAGGCTCGCGGCTGTCAATGCGCTGATTCCAGCAATGTTGCCGATTTACCGAACCCCTTGGTGCCCCTAGACTGGCGCTGAACCGAAACGGGCCCGCAGGCGGGTGGGAAAGGGACTTGATGGACGGCAAGGGGAAGGTCGCGATCGTCACGGGCTCGGCGACGGGCGTCGGCGCCGAGGTGGCGCGGCAGTTGGCCGAACGCGGCTGCAACGTGGTGATCAACTACACCAGGAGCGAGGCCGAGGCTAAGGCGAGCCAGGCGGCGTGCGCGGCGCTGGGCGTCGAAACCTTGATGGTGCAGGCCGATGTGTCGATCGACGCCGACTGCCGCCGCATGGCCCAGGCCGCGCTCGACAAGTGGGGCCGCATCGACGTGCTGGTCAACAACGCCGGCACGTCCAAGTTCGTCGCCCATCACGACCTCGAGGGCCTGACCGCCGAGGACTTCCAGCGCATCTACGCGGTCAACGTCATCGGCCCGTACCAGATGACCCGAGCCGTGGCGCCCGCCATGCAGAAGCAGGGCGCCGGCTCGGTGGTGAACGTGTCGTCGCTGGCGGGCGTGCGCGGTGTCGGCAGTTCCATCGCCTATGCCGCCTCGAAAGGCGCGCTCAACAACATGACCATGTCGCTCGCCCGTGCGCTGGGGCCGGAGATCCGCGTCAACACGGTCTGCCCGGGCTTCATCGACACCCGCTGGCTGCGCACCGGCCTGGGCGACGAGACGTTCGAGAAGCTGCGCGCTTCGGTGGCGAAGGCCAATCCGCTCAAGGCGGCCAGCACGCCGGCCGAGGTGGCCGAGCCCATCGTCTATTTTGCGTTGAGCGCCCGCCATACGACGGGCGAAACCCTCCTCGTCGACGCCGGCACCCATCTGGGCGCGTCGATGCGGGTCGAGCGCTAGGCGGTGCGATTGGCGAGGAAGCGCGGCTTCATCTACTGGATAGGCCCGCTTCTGGGCGCCGCCGCGGTCGCCTTCGTCGCCTGCAGCCAGGACGATCCCTATGTGGAAGCGCCGGCGAGCCATCCGGCGCTGGCGCAGGCCCGGCTGCCGCGGATCCTGACCCGCCAGGAGCTGTTCGGCGAGCAGCGCGGACCCCGGGCGTGGCGGCTGTCCGACAACGGCGAAATGCTGGCATGGCTGGAGCCGGCCCAGGACCGGCGCACGCACCTGGTCATCGAGACCGTGTCGACGCGCCACCGGCGGATCGTCGACCTGCCGATGAAACCGCAGGACCTGAGCTGGGGACCGGGGACCACGACCCTGTTTCTCGACGTCGACACCATCGGCAACGAGCACATCCGAACCTATTTCGTCAAGCTGGAGGACGCCAACCCGCTGCCGCTGCCGCTGGCGCCGGAGAACGTCACCGCCGAGATCGAGCAGTACTGGGGCAGCGATCTCCTGGTCAGCGACAACCGGCGCGACCGGGACCTGATGGACGTGTACCGCCGCAATCTGCGCGACGGCAAGGAGACGCGGATCGCCCGCAATCCGGGCGACGTGATCGACTGGCACGCGCTGCGCGACGCCGGGCTGTTTGCCCGCACCAGGCGCGTGCCGTCGGGCGGCGTCGCCATCGACGTGCTGCACGGCGACCGGTGGGTCAAGCGAGCCGACGTGGCGGTCGAGGAGACCTTCGAGTTCATCGGCAACCGGATCGTCGGCGGCGGCGTGCTGGCGCTGTCCAACCGGGGCCGCGACAAGGTGGCGCTGGTCCGGTTCTCGCTGGCCGACGGCAAGGAGAAGGTGCTCTACGCCGAGCCCGATGCCGACGTGGAATGGGTCTGGCGCACCGGTCCCGAGAACCGTCCGGTGGTGGCCGAGGCCTATCCGGCGCGGCGGGCGGCGCACTATTTCGACGCGGTGCTGGGCAGCGCGCTGGGCGACCTCGCCGGCGAAGACCCGCGCGCCGTGGCCTCGATCGAGGATCTGGACGCGCATGGCCGGCGCGTCGTGGTCAACGTGGCGTCCGACGAGGGCCGGCGGGAGACCTGGCTGGTCGACCGGCAGGCCGGCGAGCGCCGCCTGCTGCACAAGGACGAGCGCGGCCGCCACGCCGACAACTTCGCCAAAACCGAGCCATTCGACTTCAGGGCCCGCGACGGGCTGATGGTGCATGGCTACGTGACCGTGCCGCGCGGCGGCGAGGGCAAGCGGCTGCCCGCCGTGGTCTGGGTCCATGGCGGTCCGTTCGCGCGCAGCTACTGGGGCTTCGACCCGATGATCCAGTTCCTCGCCAACCGCGGCTATGTGGTGATCGACGTCAATTACCGGGGCTCGACCGGCTACGGCAAGACGTTCATGGCCGCCGCCCGTGGCGAGTTCTCGCGCAAGATGAACACCGACCTGATCGACGCGGTAGACTGGGCCATCGCCCAGGGCATCGTCGACAAGGATCACGTCGCCATCGGCGGCGCGTCCTATGGCGGCTGGGCGGCGCTGGTCGGCCTCGCAGAGGCGCCGGACCGGTTCGTCGCCGGCATTTCCATGAACGGTCCGTCGGACCTGGCCAGCCTCGTCGCCTGGCTATCGCCCACGGTCAGCATCTGGACCGACTTCGCCGGCAATCCGGACCGTCCCGGCGCCGTCGCCGACATGAACAGCCGGTCGCCGCTTCAGAACGCCGAGAAGATCGTCGACCCGGTGCTGATCATCCACGGCACCGAGGACGACCGGGTGCCGATGAATCACGGCGAACGGATGGCGCAGCGGCTGCATGCGCTTGGCCGGCCGGTCGAGACCATGTGGGTGCCCGGCGAAGGCCACGGCATGACCACGCCGGAGCGCTTCGTGGCGGTCGCCGACCGGCTGGAGCGTTTCCTCGCCCAGCACCTTGGCGGACGGGTCGCCAGCCAGTAAAAGCGGCCGCCACGTGGCGAATGCAAGACGGGCGGTTGGCGTATGCCGCAATTCCCTCTACCTTCGCCCGTAGCGACCAAGGTCGATGAGGGAATTGAGGAATTTTATGGCGTTTTCGATCAAGGTGAACGGCTCGCAGCACAATGTGGACGTGGACGGCGATACGCCGCTGCTGTGGGTTCTGCGCGACAGCCTGGGGCTGACCGGCACCAAATATGGCTGCGACGTGGGCATCTGCGGCGCCTGCACGATCCATCTGGGCGGCGTGGTGACGCGGAGCTGCGCCGTCGCGGTCCAGGATGCCGGCGACCGCGAGGTCGTCACCATCGAGGCGCTGGGCGGCTCGCATCCGCTGCAGAACGCCTGGGTCGAGGGCGACGTCTCGCAGTGCGGCTACTGCCAGGCCGGGCAGATCATGACCGCCGCGGCGCTGATCGCGGGCGGCGCCAAGCCGACCGACGCCGACATCGACAAGGCGATGACCAACATCTGCCGCTGCGGCACCTACAACCGTATCCGGGCCGCGATCAAGCGCGCCTCGGGAGCGCCGGCATGACCAGGATCGTCAACGTCTCCCGCCGCGCGTTCCTCAAGGGCGCGTCCGCCGCCACCGGCGGCCTCGTGCTGGGCGTCTCCATCCCGGTGTTCGATGCGTTTGGCCAGCAGGTCGCGCCCGCCCAGCCGGGCCGGCTCAACACCTTCGTCCAGATCGACCCGGACGGCACGGTCACCATCACCCTGCACCAGGCGGAGATGGGCCAGGGCGTACAGACCTCGCTCCCGATGATCATCGCCGAGGAGCTGGAAGCCGACTGGAGCAAGATCAAGGTGGTGCAGGCCGACGCGATCCCGGTGGGCGGCATGGAGCCGGCGGCCATGGGCACCGGCGGCAGCCGCTCGGTGCGGGTGAATTTCGAGCCGCTGTCGAAGGCCGGCGCCACGGCGCGGCAGCTGATGGTCCAGGCGGCGGCCAACCGCTGGGCCGTGCCGGTCAGCGAATGCTCGGCCAGGAACGGCGCCGTGTCGCACCCCAGCGGCAAGACGGAAACCTTCGGCAACCTGGCGCGCGGCGCGGCGCTGCTGACGCCGCCGCAGAACGTGGCGCTCAAGGCGGCGGCCGACCGCAAGATCGTCGGCAAGCCGACCACCCGGCTCGACGCCCGCGCCCATGCCACCGGCGCCGCCGTGTTCGGCATCGATGTCGGCATGGCCGACCTGCTGGTCGGCACGGTGGTCCACTGCCCGGTGTTCGGCGGCAAGCTCAAGTCGCTCGATCCGGCGCCCGCGATGGCGGTCCGGGGCGTGATGCGGGTGATCCCCAAGGACGACTATTTCATCGTCGTCGGCACCGGCTTCTGGCCGGCGAAGAAGGGTGCCGCCGCACTCGCGCCGCAATGGGAGCCGGGCGACGGCGGCAAGAATTCCAGCGAGAAGATCGACACGCTGATGCAGGCGGCGCTGAAGAAGCCGGGCGCGATGGCGGTCGACCGGGGCGATGCCAAGTCGGCCGCCAAGTCGGTGAAGAAGACGTTCAGCGCCACCTACCAGGTGCCGTTCCTGCATCACGCGACCATGGAGCCGATGAACGCCACCGCCTGGGCGCAGGGCGACAAGATCGAGGTCTGGGCGCCGACGCAGAACGCCGGCCGCGAGCGGTATTCCATCGCCGAGGAATTCAAGGTCCGGCCCGAAAACGTCAACGTCCACGTGCCCTATATGGGCGGCGGCTTCGGCCGGCGCATCGGCATGGGCTTCATTCGCCCGGCCATCGTCGCCTCGCAGGTGATGGGCAAGCCGGTCAAGGTGATCTGGACCCGCCAGGAGGACATGACCCACGGCATGCTGCGGCCCTGTGCGGTCAGCAAGCTGACCGCCGGGCTCGACGAGTCCGGTCTGCCGGCCACATGGGACAACCGGCTGGTGGTGCCGTCCATCGCCGAGCAACTGACGCCCAACCGGGTGTTGAACGGCGTCGACCCGATCTCGGTGTTTGGCGCCGCCGCGCCGCGCTACACCCTGCCCAACCAGAAGCTCGACTACGCCATGCCGCCCGCCGGCGTGCCGCTAGGCTTCTGGCGGTCGGTGCCGCACAGCTACAATGCCTTCTTCATCGAAAGCTTCATCGACGAGCTGGCGCGCGAGACCGGCAAGGATCCGGTGGTCTACCGCCGGTCGCTGATGACCGCCTATCCGCGTCACCTGGCGGTGCTGGAGCGGGCGGCGAAGGAGGCCGGCTGGGACACGCCGGCGCCGGCAGGGCACGGCCGCGGCATCGCCGTGCACGAAAGCTTCGGCTCGATCTGCGCCCAGGTCGTCGAGCTGTCCATGCCGAGCCCGGCGACGATCAGGCTGGTGAATCTGACGGCGGTGGTGGATTGCGGCGTCGCCGTCAATCCCAGAGGCATCGAGGCGCAGATCGAGGGCGGGATGATCTTCGCGCTCACCGCCGCCATGTTCGGCCGCATCGACATCAAGGACGGTGCGACGGTCCAGCGGGATTTCGACACCTACAGGATGGCGCTGATGCCGCACGTTCCGCCGGTGTCCGTGCACATCATCGAAGGCGGTCCCATCGGCGGCATCACCGAGCCGGGCGTGCCGCCGCTGGCGCCGGCGCTGACCAACGCCATCGTTGCCGCCGGCGGCAAGCGCACCCGCAAGCTGCCGCTGATGGACGAGGGAATCGGGTTCGCCTGACGATCGGCGGCTCCGCCCGGCACGGGTGCTTGCACCGCCCCCCGAGCCCATGGCACGATCCAGTCTGCATGGGGGGAGACCGTGACGATGAATCGGATGTTTCTGGTCGCTGCGGGCGTTCTTGCCTGCCTGCTGTCGGCCTGCGGGGATTCTGGCAAGCCCGACGAAGCGCCGGCGGCGTCCGCGCCCGCTGATCCGCCCGCGTCGACCGCCGCGCCGGCGGCGCTGAACGCCGCGACGGCCGATGCCGGCAAGTCGGTGTACCACGCGGTATGCGCCAGTTGCCACGAGGGCCAGGTCGACAAGGCGCCGCATATCTCCATGCTGCAGATCATGTCGCCCGAATCCATCTACCGGGCGGTGACCGCGGGCGTCATGCAGGACGAGGCCGCCAGCCTCGATGACAAGCAGAAGCGCGACGTCTCGCAGTACCTGGCCGGCCGCGCCTTCGGCAACGCCTCGGCCCAGGTCGGGCCGTCCTGCACCGGCAAGGCCGCCGCGTTCGACCGCATGGCGCCGCCGGCCACCGCCAACTGGGGGCTGCAGCGCACCAACACGCGGCTGATCGATGCGCGCACGGCCGGTCTGTCGAAGGTCGACCTGCCCCGGCTGAAACTGCTGTGGGCGTTCGCCTATCCGGACGCGCTGCGCGCCCGGTCGCAGCCGACGCTGGCCGCCGGCGCGGTGTTCGTCGGCAGCCATGACGGGACGGTCTTCGCGCTCGACCAGGCGAGCAGCTGCGTGCGCTGGACCTATCACGCGTCCGCCGAGGTGCGCACCGGCATTGCGATCAGCCCGTGGACGGCGGGCGATTCGGAAGCCAGGCCGGCGCTGTATTTCGGCGACCTGCTGGGCAATGTCTATGGCGTCGAGGCGTTCACCGGCCGCGAACTCTGGCGCGTGCGGGCCGACACCCATCCCAACGCGACGATCACCGGCACGCCGTCGCTGCATGACGGCCGGTTGTACGTGCCGGTGTCGTCGCTGGAAGTGA